>JBEITC010000142.1:0-8488 GCA_040375075.1 Planctomycetota bacterium
CCATCGCGCCGGCGGCGCGGCGGCTGCGGCCGGCAGATGGCCGGCGGCGGGGCGCGGCGGTCAAGGCGAGTTAGAGACGCCCGCGAAGCCGAACATGCCGCGCAGCACCTGGAAGAAGTGCGCGGGCCCGAGTCCGAGCCGCCGGAAGCGCAACGCTGCCGGCCGCACGGCCACGCGCGCGCCGATCGGCGCCTGCATCTGGATCTGGCCGTCGATCTGGGCGTAGGCGTACTTCTTGTTGCCGGTCTCGACGACCTCGACCTCGACGCCGTCGTCGACCGGCAGCACCAGCGGTCGCGCGCTCAACGTGTGCGAAGCGAGCGGCGTCAGCACCAGCGCCTCGAGGTCCGGCGCCACGACCGGACCGCCGGCGGCGAGCGAATAGGCGGTCGAGCCGAGCGCGGTGGCGGTGATCAGTCCATCGCCGCGATAGGTCGCCAGCTCGTTGCCGCCGCGGATCGCGCGCAACGTGATCATGCCGCCGACGGCGGCGCGGCTGACGACGACGTCGTTGAGCCCGAGCACGGGCTCCGAGGTCGATCCGTCGGCGTGCAGCAGCGAGCACCAGAACATCAGCCGCGGCGCCTCGTGCAGTTGGCCGGCGAGCAGCAGCTCGAGCGCGTGCTGGGTCTGGTCCTGCTCGAACGAGGTCAGGAAGCCGAGCCGGCCGCGATTGATGCCGAGCGTCGGCATCTGGTTGTGCCCCATGCGTCGGGCGGCGCCGATCAGCGAGCCATCGCCGCCCCAGACCACCACCGCGTCGGCCTGCCGGTCGGCGAGCGACGTCTCGCGGTCGACGACGACCTCGCACGCGCAGCCGTGGTCGGCGAGCCACGAAGCATCGCGCTGGATCAGCGCCTTGCTGCCGCCCTTGCGCTCGTCGCCGACGAGCAGGAGGCGCCGTGGCGGGGCGATGGCCATGCCGCGCTCAGCGCGCCGCCGGGCTCGTCTTGCCGGCGAGGAAGCGCTCGGCGACGTGCTGCGCCGTCAGGCCGCAGTGCTCGAGCACCTGATTGCGGCTCATGTGCTCGAGGATGTCGTCGGGCACGCCCATGACCTGCACCTGGGCGCGCACCGGGCCGTGTTGCGCGAGGCACTCCAGCACGGCGCTGCCGAAGCCGCCGACGCAACTGTGGTCCTCGAGCGTGACGACGCGATCGTGGCGGTCGCACAGGGCCAGCACGCCCTGCTCGTCGAGCGGCTTGACGAAGCGCGCGTTGACGACCTCGATGCGGACGCCCTTCTTCTCGAGCAGCGCCGCCGCCTCGAGCGCCGTCTGCACCATGTGGCCGTAGGCGAGCACGGCGCCGTCCGGGCCTTCGCGCAGGACCTCCATCTTGCCGAGCTGCAGCGGCTGGCGCTTGCCGTGCCAGCCGAGCAGTTCGTGCACGCCCGGCGCGTTGCCGCGCGCGTAGCGGATGCCCGACGGCCCCGGCAGCGTCATCGCGAACTGCATCATCTCGTGCAGCTCGGGACCGTCCTTCGGCGACATCAGCACCATGCCCGGCATGCAGCGCAGGTACGCGATGTCGTACAGGCCGTTGTGCGTGGCGCCGTCCTCGCCGACGAGGCCGGCACGGTCCATCGCGAACACGACCGGCAGGCGCTGCAGGATCACTTCCTGGAACACCTGGTCGTAGCCGCGCTGCAGGAAGGTCGAGTAGATCGCGCACACCGGCCGCATGCCGGCGGTCGCCATGCCCGAGGCCATCGCGACGGCGTGCTGCTCGGCGATGCCGGCGTCGACGAAGCGCTCCGGGAAGCGGTCGCGGTACTCCATCAGGCCGGTGCCGTCCGGCATCGCGGCGGTGATCGCCAGCACGCGCGGATCCTTCTCGGCGAGCATCGCCATGCCCTCGCCGAACCACTCGGTCCACGAGCGGCCGGGCTTGGTGACCGGCACGACCGGCTGCAGGACGCACGGCTCGACCGGCACCTTCTCGGCCTTCTTCTTCGGCTGCGGCTTGGCCGCGTGGGCGCGGTCGTAGCGGTCCTCGCTGCCGGGCACGCCCTTGCCCTTCTCGGTCTTCACGTGCAGCAGCACGACGCCCTCGAGGTCCTTGACCTGCTCGAGCGCGGCCACCACCTCGCCGACGTCGTGGCCGTCGACCGGCCCGAAGTAGCGGAAGCCCAGCGCCTCGAAGATGTGCCCGGGCGCCACCATGTTCTTCAACATGTCGACGGCGTCGCCGAGCTTCTCGTCGATCGAGTTGCCGACCACCGGGATCGACTGGATCAGGTGGTGCACCGTCTCCTTGGCCTTGTTGTAGAGCGGGCCGGAGCGGATCTTGTTGAGGTGCCGCGACAGCGCGCCGACCGTCTTGGCGATCGACCAGCGGTTGTCGTTGAGGATGACGAGCAGGCGCTCCTTCTCGAGCGAGCCGCCGTGGTTGAGGGCCTCGAACGCGACGCCGCAACCCATCGCCGCATCGCCGACCACGGCGACCGAGTAGCGCTGGTTGCCCATCATGCGGTCGCCCATGGCGATGCCGAGCGCCGCCGAGGCCGCCGTGCCGGCGTGCCCCATCAGGTACGCGTCGTACGGCGACTCCCACTTGTTGGAGAAGCCCGACAGGCCGCCCTTCTGGCGCAGCGTGTGGAAGCGCGCCTTGCGCTCAGTCAGCAACTTGTGCGGGTAGCACTGGTGGCCGACGTCCCACACCAGCCGATCGTTCTTGAAGTCGAAGACGTAGTGCAGGCCGACCGTCAACTCGACGACGCCCATGCCCGAGCCGAGGTGGCCGCCGGTGATGGTGACGGTGTCGAGGATGACCTTGCGCAGCTCGGCGCAGAGCGTCGGCAACGCCTCCCGCGGCAGCTTCTTGAGGTCGGCAGGGCTGTCGACCTGGTCAAAAAGGGGCGTCGGCGAGTTGGCGTCCAAGTCCTGCTCCGCGAGGGGGTTCGTGCGTGACGACCGAACCCGACGCCGGATCAACGGCGCCGGTCGATGGCGTATTGCGCCACATCTTGCAGCAGGGCCACGGCGGCGTCCAGCGCACCGGCGCGCAGACCGCGCCAGGACGCCGCCGCGGCGGCGATCCCGGGGGCCTGGGCCTTGGCTTCGGCGACCGTCGTGCGCGCCGCCGCGAGGCTCTGCTCCAGCCCCACCATCGCCGGCCAGGTCAGCTTGCCGAGGGCGACGTCGGCGAGCGGGTTCTTGCCCAGTTCGGCCGCGGTGCCGGTCAGGTCGAGGCAGTCGTCGGCGATCTGGAAGGCGCGGCCGATCAGGTCGCCGAAGCGGCGGAGCGGCGCGATCACGGTTTCCGGCGCGCCGTCCGGACCGGCCGCGGCGTGCGCGCCGACGAGCAGCGAGGCGGTGATCAGCGCGCCGGTCTTGTGGTCGTGGATCCACTGCAGCCGCGCCAGCGTGTGGCCGGACGGATCGCCTTCGGCGGCGAGGTCTTCGACCTGTCCGCCGACCATGCCAAGACTGCCCGCGCCGCGCGCCAAGGCCGCCACCGCGGCGGCGCCGGCCGTCGCCGCGCCCGCGAACGCGACCGTCAGCAACGCGTCGCCGGCGAGCAACGCCATCGCCTCGCCGTAGACCTTGTGGCACGTCGGCCGGCCGCGGCGGAGATCGTCGTCGTCCATGCACGGCAGGTCGTCGTGCACGAGGCTGTACGTGTGCAGGCACTCGAGCGCCGCCGCCGCCGACAAGGCCCGCCGTGGATCGCCGCCCACCGCTTCGCATGCCAGCAAGGCGAGCATCGGCCGCAGCCGCTTGCCGCCCGGGAACAGCGCGTAGTGCATCGCCTCGTGCAGGCGCGCCGGCGGCGCGTCGACGGCCGGCAGGAGGCCGCGGATCGCGTCCTCGACCGGCGCGGCCCAACGCGCGACGAAGTCGGCGAACGTCGGCGACGACGTCACTTCGCCACCACCATGCCGAACATCAGGTCGGTCGTCTTCTTGGCGTCGAGGTCGGGGAGGAGCATGCGCAAGCCTTCGCCCTTGATGCTGGAGTCGACGCCATTCCGGCGCAAGGATCCGTCGCGCAGCAACAGCGACACGACGCCCGACGCGGCATCGACCTCGACGGCCAGACGCTCGCACGAGGCGCCGGCGACGACGTGCTTCTTGTCGTCGACCCCGACCAGTTCGACGCCGAGGAACCAGCCCTCGTGCATGCCGCGCAGGCGCTGGACCCGCCAGCGCGGGGCGCCGCCGCCCGCCGCCAGCGTCTGGTCCAGCCGTTCGATCCAGGGCCGGCGCTGCAGCGGGTCGAGTTCGCCGAGCGGCCGCTCCGCCGAGGGCTTCGGCGCCGGGTAGTCGCCCGTGACGGCGACCAGATAGGGCAGGCGCGCCTCGAAGGCGCGGCCATCGACCTCGGCGAAGACGACCGTGTAGCCGTCCGCGGTCAGCGGCTCGCTGCGGCCGCGGACCGATCGCTCGCCGTCGAAGAAGCGCAGCACGAAGCGACCGGTCGCCCGCTCGACGGTGGCCGTCGCGCGCGCGGCCTGGATGACCGCCACGTCGAAGCCGCCAGCATCGGGCTCGAGCAGTTCGACGTGCTTGAGGCCGTCCTTGCCGACCGCCTCGGCGCGCAGGAAGCGCGGGCCATGGAAGCCCTCGGCGCGCAGCAACTCGTGCAGCGCCAGCAGGCACTCGCGCACGCCTTCGGGCATCGGCTGGTTCTGCCGCGCCGCCAGGATCGCCGCGCGCTCGGCCCGCTCGGCCTCTTGCCGGTTCTTGGCTTCGAGCACGCCGGTCACCGCCGCCAACCGCTCCTGCGTCGACCTCAACTCGAGCGCGATCCGCGCGAAGTCCGCCGCTTCGACCGCCGGCGCTGGCGCTGCGGTCGGCGCGACCGGCGCGACCGGCGCCGGTTGGGCACGGGTCGCGAGTTCGGCGCGCGCCGCACGCAGCTCGACCTCGAGACGGCCGGCGTCCTCGGCGAGGCGCCGCGTTTCGACGAGCAGGAAGGCGACGGCGGCGATCGCGACGAGCCAACCGGACAGGAACCACGGACGCATGGCCCTCCGACGGTACCGCGCGGCGGGACTTCCCGCTCGCTTCAGCGGCCGCACGCCGCGCGGGCGGTCGGCACCGACGCACCGGCGCCGCGGCGCGAGCGCGGCGAGCGGCTCACCAGGGCAGGTTCTTGTTCTTGTTGTGCCACTGCTGCCAGTCGCGGAACGTCGTGAAGTTCTGCTTGGTCAGCGAGCCGAGCGACGTGTTCCACTTGTCCTTGATCGCCGACAGGCGCTCCTGCGCGTTCTGCGCCTCGACGTTGGTGCCGAGGTTGCTCGCCTTCTCCGACAGTTCGCCGTACTTGCGGATCAGCTCGGTGACGATCTCCTTGCGCAGCGGCTCCTTCGACTCCTTGAAGTTGCCCAGCGCCTCGCCGGCCGCGGCCATCAGCGCCGGCTCCGGGCTGCGCACCGCCTCGTTGATCAGGAACTTGATCTGCGACTCGTCCTTGGTGAAGCCGAGGTTGCGCAGGAAGTGCGTGCGCAGCGTCACCCACTCGGTCTTCTCCGGGAAGCGCTTGCTGGCGTAGGCCTCCTTCAGCGCCTTGGCGCCTTCGACGCCGCTGCGCCCGAGCGCGGCGGCGGCGCCGACGTACAACTGCGCCTGATCGCTCGGCCGCAGCTTGCCGGTCATCAAGGTCGACTCGAGCGCCTTGACGATCGCCGTCTGGTCCTTGGGGTCGACGCCGGCCTGCGCCTTGATCAGCAGCTTGTCGATCGCCTCGACGCCGCGCGCGTCCTGGGCGAACTTCTTGTCGGCCTGGGCCTCCTTGAGCACGGCGAGCTGCTCGGCGACCTCCTTGCTCGGCCCCTTCTCGGCGCCCTTGCCGGCGGCAGGATCCTGGGCCGCGGCGGCGGCCACCATGCAGGCGAGAACGAATGTGCGCAGCGGATTCATGGGCTTCCTCGTCGAAGGACTTCGCTATCGGAGATGCGCCGGCCGCAACCCGACCGGCACGCACCTTCCTCCAACATCCATACCGCGCCGCGGCGGCATTCGCTCCATCGCAACGCCGGATCGCGGCATCTCACCGGCTGGACGACGGCAGGGTCCCCAGCAGCCGCAGCGCGGCCTTGCGCACGCTCGCCATCGGCGCGCGATGCCACTGCGCCGGCGCCGCCAGCTCGGGCGGAACGCCGTCTTCGACCAGGGCGGCGGCGAGGTCCGCGGCCAGCGCGGCGAAGCCCTTGGCGTGCGGCGACGGCACGTCGCCTGCCGCGGCGTAGTCGGCGATGTGGGCCAGCACCAGCTCGGTGTGCGGCGAGACCGCCAGCGACGCCAACTCGGCCCGCCGCTCCATCTCGGCCTCGATGCGCGCCGGCGAGAAGCCGAAGTCGAACAGCAGTCCGAAGGCCCGCCAGACGTTGTCCTCGATCGGCAGGTAGTACAGCCAGTCGACGAGGTGCTGCCGTTCGTGGTGGCGCACGGTGTCGAGCAGCGCCGTCTCGAGGTCGGCGTCGACGACCGGGGACGCGACCTCGAGCCGCCAGTCGACGTCGAACGGATCGAGGCCCGGCTGGACTGGCAGCGTGTCCTGCAGCAGCGACATGCCGTCCTCGGCGGCGATGCGGCGCTTGTCGGCGACCGCGCCGGCCCAGCCGCGCACGCTGTCGAAGTCGACGAGGAAGTGATTCAGCAGCGCGACGCCGGCGATGTCGCCGCCCCACACGCCGTGCAGCGGCCGGATGTCGCGGTCGCAGACGATGACTTCGCTGCAGCGCGCCGCCAGCGCCAGCTCCTTGGCGTCAGGCAGGTCCTGCAGCGCCCAGCGCGTGTGCAGCATGCCCTCCACCGGCGCGCCGGCGCGGCGGCCGAGCACGAGGTGGCGGTTGTAGCGGTCGAAGTGCTCGGCCAGCCCGCCCGCGAACGGATCGAGCATCTCGCCGACCAGCGGCGCGCGGAACACCGTCGGTTGGCCGACGACGTCGCGGCCGAAGATGCGGCTCGACGCGCCGCGCAGCCCCTCGAGCAACGCCGCGACATCGGCGCCATCGCGCCGGCGGTAGCCGTCGTAGAGCCGTCGACGCAGTTCGCCCTCGAAGGCCAACTGCCGCCCGCACTCGTCGCGCAGCGTGGCGATGGCGGCGGCGTGGTCGGGGTGCGCGCGCAACGCCGCGTCGGCGAGCAGTTCGGCCTCGTGCAGCCAGCCGCAGTCGCGCAACGCCGCCAGCAGACGCACGCACACGTCGCCAGCGCCGGCGGCCAGCGGATCGCGGGCGTGCCACGGGCCGTCCAACAGCGCGAGCCAACGGCTGCGCACGCGGTTCTGCTCGGGCGCGACGACGACTCGCGGCACATCGGCGCGCGCCAGCGCGAGGAATGCCGCGACGTCGCCGAGCGCCAGCAGGTTGCGCCGCTGCAGCCGGCGCAGGTCGACGTCGCGGGCGTCGACATCGGCCGCTTCGAGCAACGCGCGCATGGCCAGCGGTCGGCCGGACCGGCGCAAGAGGGCGCCCAGCAGCGGCGCGCCCGCGCCCTGCGCCAACACGCGCGCGCGGCCGGGCTCTTCGCGGACGAGATCGAGCAGTTCCGCCGCCTGGCCATCGCTGGCGCCGGCGTCGAGCCACTGGTTGGCCAGCGCCTGCGCGGTCGGGTCGAACGGACGCAGCCGCAGGCCGGCGACGAGCCGTCGCCACGCCGAGTCCTCGTCGTTGCGCTGCAGCGCCAGCTGCGCCAGGCCGAGTTCCGCCGCGCCGCGGGCGCGGTCGTCGGCGCGCATCGCCTCGTAGACCCGCGCGGCGCGATCGAACTGCTTGGTGTCGCGCAATGCCCCGGCGTAGGCCGCCGCCACCAGCGGATGGCCGCGCGTCACGGCGAACAGCCGTTCGTAGATCGCGAGCGACCGCGCCGGGTCGGCCGCGCGCAGCGTGTGCGCGAGCCCGAGCCACGGCCACACCGACTGCGGCGCCAACTCGACGGC
Organism: Planctomycetota bacterium; assembly: GCA_040375075.1. GTDB lineage: Bacteria > Planctomycetota > UBA1135 > UBA1135 > UBA2386 > UBA2386. The sequence continues at coordinate 7,889 of JBEITC010000142.1, forward strand.
ACGCTCGAAGCAGGCCAGCTTGTCGGCGGGAACTTCGACGATGCGGCCGCGCAGGTAGTGCGCGATCGCATCGTCCGGCGCCGAGGCGACGGCGCGCTCGGCCTCGACGGTCAGCAGGCCGCGCCGGCCGCGTTCGCGCAGCACGTCCTGGCGCAGGCGGCGGGCATCGACGTGACGAGGATCGAGCGCCAGCGCCTCGTCGAGGCGCGCGAGCGCCGCGCGCGGCTCGCCGCGATCGATCGCCTCGCGCGCGGCGAACGCCAGCCGGTCCGCCGGCCGATCGCCCCACGGCAGGTCGTCGGGCGCGCGCACCGGCCCGTCGCCGCCCGGCGCGCAGGCGGAGGCGGCGAGCAGCAACGGCACGGCGAACGCACGGGACCAGCGCGGCATCGCCGCATGCGATACGGCACCGGCGGCAAGGGATCCAGCGCGAGGTCCGCGGTCACTTCCCCCACAAACGCCACCGGCGCCCTCGCGGGCGCCGGTGGCGTGGCGTGGCCGGCGCCCGCCGGGGCCCCGGCGGGGGGCGCCGGGGGGGGCCGGGGGGCGCCGCCCACGCTCTACCGGCCCCCCCGCGGCGCACCGGCGCGGGGCCCGGGG
>JBEITC010000302.1:0-5057 GCA_040375075.1 Planctomycetota bacterium
AGTCAGCGCGCGACGGTCTGCGAGAAGCCGTGGAGCACGACGACGACGTAGCCACCGACGACGACCGCGCTCGGCAGCGGCTTGGTGAAGCCCGCGCTCGCGCGCAGGCAGCTGGTGGCGGCGACTTCCGCCAGGATCGCGATCGCGAGATGGAGCCAGTGCATGGAGGGGCGCAGGAACGCAGGGCCGTGGGCGCGGCGGCTCCGGTCCGCCCGGACGTCGCGGCGCCATGCTGGAGCCGGCGCGGCGTCCGGTCCAGCGCGGGCGCGGCGGGCATCCGGCCGGTTCTTCCCGGCGCGCGCTGCGCCACGAACCCGCGCGCGGCAACGGATAGCATCCGCCGCCTTCCCGCATGAGCCTTCGCGCGCTGCTGGTCCCCGCCCTGTTCGCCGCCGCGTGCGCTGCGCCTTCGCCAGCCGGCCACGACGCGCTCGGCGCGCTCGATGGCTACGTGCGCGGCGAGATGGCGGCGCGCGGCATCCCCGGTCTCGCGCTCGCCGTCGTGCAGCGCGGCGAGGTCGCGGCGCTGCGCACCTACGGGCTCGCCAACGTCGAGACCGGCACGCCGGTCTGGCCCGAGACGAAGTTCTCGATCGCGTCGCTCGACAAGCAGTTCACCGCCGCGATGGTCGTGCTGCTCGCGCGCGAGCAGAAGCTGTCGCTCGACGACCTGATCGGCGTGCACCTGCTCGACGCGCCGTCGGAGTGGTCCGGCATCCGCATCCGCCACCTGCTGACGCACACGTCGGGCATGCCCGACGATTGGGTCGAGACGCACGACGGCCGCGGCTTCGTCGACTACACGACCGACCAGCTGTACCGGCACGCGCGCACGCGGCCGCTGCTGTTCGCGCCGGGGACCGGCTGGTCGTACAGCGACCAGGGCTACTTCCTGCTGTGCCTGATCGTCGAGCGCGCCGCCGGCGTGCCGTACGTCGAAGCGCTGCGCGCGCGCATCCTGCAGCCGCTCGGCATGGACGGCGTCGCCGTCGCCGATCCCGACGCGATCGTGCCGCAGCGCGCGAGCGGCTACCGGCTGCAAGACGGCGAACTGCGCAACGATCGCCGGCTCGTCGACTTCGGACTCTGGAACGACCTGCTGATGACGGTCGGCGACTTCGTCAAGTGGGACCGCGCGCTGCGCGACGGCACGCTGCTGACGCGCGACGAGCTGGCGCAGGCCTGGACGCCAGCGCGGCTCGACGGCGGCGAGGTCGCGCACGCCGCCGACGACCTCGCCGGCTACGGCTTCGGCTGGATGGTCGACGACTTCCGCGGGCGCCGCATCGCGCAGCACAGCGGCTTCACCGGCGTGTACGTCCTGCGGCTGCTCGACGACGACCTGACCGTGATCGTGTTCACCAACCTCGAACGGCCGTCGGGAAGCGCGCCGCGCGGGCTCGCGATGGGCATCGCCGGGCTGTTCGCGCCGACGGCGCCGTGGGCCGGCATGGCGCCGAAGCCCGACGCCGTGACGCCCGCGGTCGCCGCCGCGTTGCGCGACGAACTGGCGCGCTGGCAGAAGGGCGAGTGCGCGCCGGTGCGCTACGCGCCGGACGGCGACGCGCGCGGCCGCGAGATCGCAGCGAGCATGCAGACCGACCTCGGCCGCATGGGCGCGATCCGCGACGTCGCCGTGCTCGACGCCGAGCGCACCGACGAAGGCCAGCTCGTCTACCTGCGCGCCGAGTGCGAAGGCGGCACGCTGTTCGTGCGCGTGCTGAGCGACGCCGGCGGCCGCATCCTGCGCGCCCGCGGCGATCGCCTGTAGCGCGGCGCGGGCCGCATCGCGGCCGCGCGCGCGGACTCGTCGCAGACGCGCAACGTGCGGCTTTGACGCTGGCGTCCGCGGCGGCCGATCCGTCCGATGACGCGCGATGGCCTCGTCGAAGCTATTGGCGCTCTCGCTGCTCCTCGCCGCATCCGTGGCCGCCTACGCGCTGCTCGCGCGCGGCGACGCGCCGACCGCCGGCACGACCGCGGCGGCGCCGACTTCGGACGACGGCGCGCCGCTCGCGCGCGTGCTCGACGCCGACACGCAGATCACGCTGCCCGAAGGCTTCGACGCCGAGATCGTCTACACGGTGCCGCCCGAGCAGGGCTCGTGGGTGGCGATGGCGTTCGACCCCAAGGGCCGGCTGATCGTCAGCGACCAGGACAGCCAGGGCGTGTTCCGCGTCACGCTGCCGGCGGTCGGCGCGAAGGACGCGGCCGTGCGCGTCGAGAGCCTGCCGGGCTTTCCGTACGACCCGATCCCGTGGGGCAAGCGCACCGTCGGCGGCGCGCTCGGCTTCCTCTGGGCGTTCGACAGCCTCTACATGTCGTCGATGAAGGGCTTCTTCCGCATCCGCGACACGGACGGCGACGACGCCTTCGACGAGTTCACCAAGATCCGCGACCTGGAGATGGGCTACGAACACTCGGCCCACTCGATCGTGCTCACCGAGGACGGCAAGGGCCTGTACCTCGTGTCCGGCAACCACTCGCGGCCGCCGGCCGGCACGCGCAGCCTGCAGCCGCAGGTGTGGCGCGAGGACTCGCTGCTGCCGACGCTGCCCGATCCGACCGGCCACGCCGTCGGCATCGAGCCGCCTGCGGGCTGGATCTGCCGCATCTCGCCCGACGGCAAGGACTGGACGATGGTCGCGTCGGGCCTGCGCAACGCCGTCGACCTCGCGATCAACCGCGAAGGCGAGCTGTTCACCTTCGACTCCGACATGGAGTTCGACGTCGGCAGCCCGTGGTACCGCCCGACGCGCGTCAACCACGTGACGTCGGCGAGCGAGTTCGGCTGGCGCGCGGGCTCGGCGCCGTGGCCCGACTACTTCGCCGACAGCCTCGGCTCGGTCTGCGACGTCGGCCCCGGCTCGCCGACCGGCATCGCCTTCGGCCACCACTCCAACTGGCCGGCGTGGTGCCAGGACAAGCTGTTCCTGTGCGACTGGACGTTCGGGACCATCTACACGCTCGACATGGACGAGGACGGGTCGAGCTACAAGGGCACGACGCGCGAGTTCCTCACCGGCTCGCCGCTCAACATCGCAGCGATGCGGTTTGGGCCCGACGGCCACATGTACTTCGTCGTCGGCGGCCGCAACACCAGCTCCAAGCTCTACCGCGTGCGCTACACCGGGCCGAAGGACGACGGCGGCCAGAAGCGCCTGCTCGAGAACCAAGGCCTGCGCGACCAGCGCCGCGCGCTCGAGGCGTACCACGGCAGCGACGCCGGCGGCGCTGCGGCGGTCGCGGCCGCTTGGCCTTGCCTGTCGCACGACGACCGCGCGCTGCGCTACGCCGCGCGCCTCGCGATCGAGTGCCAGGACCGCGCGCTGTGGCAGGAGAAGGCGCTGGCCGAGCAGGAGCCGCGCGCGGCGATCCACGCGCTGATCGCGCTCGCGCGCCACGGCGCGTCGCCGATCGCCAGCCGCGCGCTCGCCCGGCTGTGCGCGCTGCCGTTCGAGACGCTCGGGCGCGACGACCGGCTGGCGCTGCTGCGCGCGGTGTCGCTGTGCCTGCTGCGCCTTGGCCCCATCGCGCCCGCCGACGCCGACGCGGTGGTCGCGCGGCTCGAGCCGTTCTATCCGGCCAACGACGAACAACTCGACGCCGAACTCAGCCGCGTGCTCGGCCACCTCGGCGCGCCGACGGTGGTGACGAAGACGCTCGCGCTGATGGACGCGACGACGACCAAGGCGCTGGCGTACGACACGGCGCTGCTCGCGCGGCACGAGTACGGCGACGCGATCCTGAAGGCGATGGCGAACACGCCGAACGTGCAGAACATCCACTACGCCGCCGCCATCCGCCGCGTGCAGGCCGGCTGGACGCTCGCCGACCGCAAGCGCTACTTCGGCTGGCTCAACGACACGCTGCAGAAGGAAGGCGGCAAGAGCTTCGCCGGCTACGTGCGCGCGATCCGCGAGGACGCGATCGCGTGCCTGCCGCCGGCCGACGCCGCGGCGGTGTCGTGGCTGCTCGGCGACGTCGCCAAGGTGGACCTCGGCAAGCTGCCGACGCCGAAGGGCCCGGCCGGCGGCTGGACGACGGAGACGGCGCTCGCGCTGTTCGGCGACGAGCTCGCGGGCCGCAACCACGACAACGGCAAGCGGATGTTCGCCGCCGGCCGCTGCATCGCCTGCCACCGCTTCCGCGGCGAAGGCGGCTACGCCGGGCCCGACCTCGGCTCGCTCGGCAAGCGCTTCACCATCCGCGACATGCTGGTCGCGATCTGCGAGCCGAGCCAGTCGATCTCCGAGCAGTACATGGCCAGCAAGGTCACGCTGCGCGACGGCGGCGTGCGCTACGGCCGGCTGATCTGGCGCAACGAGCAGGAGCTGGCGCTCGCGATGGACCCGTACGACCTCGGCGCGCTGACCAAGCTGCCGGCGGCCGACGTCGCGGGAGTCGAAGCGTCGCAGGTCTCGCTGATGCCGCCGGGCACGATCGCGGCGATGGGCAAGGACGAGGTGATGGACCTGGTCGCGTACCTCGTGTCGGGCGGCGATCGCAAGCACAAGGTCTTCCAGCCGCGCTGACGCGCCGTCGCCATGGACCAGCCCGCTCCGTTCCGGCAGATCTTCTGGCAGACGTGGCGCGACCTCGTGTTCGTGCACTGGGCCATCGATCCCGCGGTCGTCGCGGCGCTGCTGCCGCCGGAGCTCGAGCCCGACACGTTCGACGGCGTGGCGTACGTCGCGCTCGTGCCGTTCCGGATGACCGGCATCCGCTTCGTCGGGCTGCCGCCGATCCCCGGCACGTCGCGCACGCTGGAGACCAACGTGCGCACCTACGTGCGGCGGCGCGGCGCTGCGCGCGAGGCGATCCCGGCGGTGTGGTTCTGCAGCCTCGAGGCCGAGAGCACGCTGGCGGTGCTGGCCGCGCGCTGGGGCTTCGGGTTGCCGTACTTCAAGGCGACGATGCAGTACGAACGCGCGACGGCGACCGACGCCGCCGCCCGGGCGCTCGCGACGCGCATGGCGCAGAGCGAACGCCGCTGGCCGCAGCCCGCGCCGGCGCGCTCGCTGGTCGACGCGGCGTTCGCCGCCGACGCGCCGTTC
>JBEITC010000235.1:0-6099 GCA_040375075.1 Planctomycetota bacterium
CTCGACTGCTGGCCTGGTCGCGCGTCGTCCGGCGGAGCATCGCCAGCCTCGGGCGCTTCGTCGTCCAGGCGACCGCGGGGAGCCAGCCCGGCGCCGCCCTTGCCGGCCTCGATCTGGCGCAGCACCCGCCGCGCCCGCCACTGCACCTCGGCGTCGTCGCTGGCCTCGGCGGCCTGCTTCAGCGCCGGGACGGCCGCCGCGCCGAGTTCGCGCAGCGCCCTCTCGGCGTCGAGACGCGCGCGGAAGCGCTCGCTGCCGAGGTCGCGCACCAGGGCGTCGACGTCGGGCTTAGGGGCTTCGGCCTTCGCGGGCGGCGGGCTCGCCGGCTCCTGAGGCTTGGGATCCTGGACGGTGAGGCCGGCCGCGAGCACGGCGCCCGAGAGAAGCAGCGAGCGGACGTCGATCATGGCTGTGGGGTCGCCGGGAGGAACCCGGCAGGCGCGCCACTACGTAGCAGCCCGCCGATCCCTCCCACCAGCCGTCGTTCGGCGCAGCAGCGCCTCCCCCGTCGGGCGGAGGCTCAGCCCTGCAGCGGCTGGCCCATGCCGCGGAACTTGCGGTAGCGCTGCTCCAGCAGCTCCGCCGTCGGCAGCGCCTGCAACTCCTGCAGCCACTCGAGGATCTGCGCCTTCACGCGCTCGATCGCGCCCTTCTGGTCGCGATGCGCGCCGCCTGCCGGCTCGTCGATGACCTTGTCGACGAGGCCCAGACGCAGCAGGTCCTTGCTGGTCAGCTTGAGCGCCTCGGCCGCCTCGGGCGCCTTGTCGCCGCTCTTCCACAAGATCGCCGCGCAGCCCTCGGGCGAGATGACGGAGTAGTAGCTGTTCTCCAGCATGCCGACGCGGTCGCCGACGCCGATGCCGAGCGCGCCGCCGGAACCGCCCTCGCCGATGACGACGCTGACGATCGGCACCTTGAGGTCGAACATCTCGAGGATGTTGCGCGCGATCGCCGACGCCTGGCCGCGTTCCTCGGCGCCGATGCCGGGGTAGGCGCCGGGCGTGTTGATGAAGGTCACGATCGGCAGCTTCCACTTCTCGGCCATGCGCATCTTCTGCATGGCCTTGCGGTAGCCCTCGGGATGGGCGCAGCCGAAGTTGCACGCCAGGCGATCCTTCACGGTCTTGCCCTTGCGGTGGCCGACCAGCAGGAAGCGCACTCCGCCCATCGACGCCAGCCCGGTCACGATCGCGCGGTCGTCGCCGAACACGCGGTCGCCGTGCAGCTCGACGAAGTCGTCGAGCATCAGCTGGATGTAGTCGGAGGTCAGCGGCCGCTCGGCGTGGCGGGCGACGTTGACGCGCTCCCACGGACTGAGCTGCGCGTAGACCTCGGCGGTCTGCTTCTTCAGCCGCTCCTCCAGCGCCTCGATCTCGCCGGTGAGCTCGAGGTGGGAGCCGACGTTGAGCTTGCGCAGCTCGTCGATCCGGTTCTGCAGTTCGTTCAGCGGGCGTTCGAAGGCGAGACCATCCTGCATCACGGACTTGGCGGGGGATTCGCTCATGGCGGGGCGGAGACTGTAGTCGGGAGACGGGCCGCGGCCAACGGTTCGGGCCACGGCGACGCCATCCCCTACAGCCCGTACTCCTTGATCTTCCGGTACAGGGTGCGCTCGGACAGGCCCATCGACTTCGCCGCCTTCAGGCGGTTGCCGCCGCAGAGCTCCAAGGACACGCGGATGTGGTTGCGCTCGACGTCCTGCCACGTGCGGCCGGCGAGGAACTGCCAGCCGTCCTGGTCGACCGGCAGCGGCGCCCAGATCTCCGGCGGCAGGTCGGCGCGCGTCAGGATGTTGCCCTTGGCGCGCACCACCATCGACTCGATGGCGTTGCGCAGTTCGCGGACGTTGCCCGGCCAGTCGTACTGCACCAGCGCGACCAGCGCGTCGCGGTCGATCGACTCGACGTCCTTGCCGTGCGTCTTGGTGAAGTGCTTGAGGAAGTGGTCGATCAGCAGCTTGATGTCGCTGCGGCGCTCGCGCAGCGCCGGCAGCTCGATGGTGACGACCTTGAGGCGGAAGTAGAGGTCCTGGCGGAAGCTGCCGTCCTTGACCTTCTGCAGCAGGTCGGCGTTGGTCGCCGCCAGCACGCGCACGTCGACCGGGCGCGAGCGGTTGTCGCCCAGGCGCGTGACCGCGCGCTCCTCGAGCACGCGCAGCAGCTTGACCTGCGTCGGCAGCGGCATCTCGCCGACCTCGTCGAGGAGCAGCGTGCCGCCGTTGGCGTACTCGAACTTGCCCTCGCGGTCGGCGACGGCGCCGGTGAAGGCGCCCTTCACGTGGCCGAACAGCTCGCTCTCGATCGTGCCCTCGCTCATGCCGCCGCAGTTGATGGCGACGAACGGCTTCTTCACGCGCGGCGACTGGTTGTGGATCGCGCGCGCGACCAGTTCCTTGCCGGTGCCCGACGGGCCGAGGACCAGCACCGACGCGGCGGTGCCGGCGATCTGCCGCACGAGCGACAGCATGCGCTGCATCTTCGGGTCCTGGCCGACGATGCCCTCGATGCCGAAGCTGCGCTCGACCTGGCCCTTCAGCTCGTCGTAGGCGACGTCCTTCTGGTGGTCCTCGAGCGACTTCTTGACCTTGGCGCGCAGGTCGGCGAGGTCGACGGGCTTCTCGACGTAGTACGTCGCGCCCTTCTCCATCGCCTGCACGGCGACGTCGCGGCTGCCGTGGCCGGTCAGCATCACGACGCGGCAGTTGGCGTAGTTCTGCTTGGCGGCGGCCAGCACGGCGAAGCCGTCGACGCCCTTCATCACGAGGTCGGTGACGACGACGGCGAAGCGGCGCTCGCCGAGGATCGCCACGGCCTCGGCGCCGCTGGCGGCCGCGGTGATCGCGACGGGAAGGCTCTCGAGCGCGGCGACGAGCGACTCGCGCAGGGCGTCGTCGTCGTCGACGACGAGGATGGGGTCGTTCATGGCTTCTGCTCCGCGTCCGCCCGGGCCGCGCGGGCCGGCAGGCGCATGGTGAACTGCGTGCCCTTGCCGAGTTCCGACTCCATCGTCAGCACGCCGCCGTGCTCCTCGACGACGCGCCGGACCGTCGGCAGCCCGAGGCCGGTGCCGGCCTTCTTGGTGCTGAAGTAGGGCTCGAACACGCGCGCCTGCACGTCGGGCGCGATGCCAGCGCCGGTGTCGGTGACGCGCACGAGCACGTCCTTGCCATCGACGACGGTCGAGACGAGGACCTGGCCCCCCGACGGCGTCGCGTCCTTGGCGTTGCGCAGCAGGTTGCCGACCGCCCCCTGCAGGTGGTCCCAGTCGACCGGCACGAGGCCGACGCCAGCGCCCGGGTAGAAGCGCAGCGACAGGCCGTGCTCCTTCATCTCGGGCTCCTGGAAGTCGACGAAGGCCTGCAGCTTGTCGTTGAGCGGCGTCGGCTGCGGCTTGGGCTCGGGCGCGCGCGCGAAGCTGAGGAACTCCTCGAGGATCTTCTGCAGCCGCCGCACTTCGCCCTCCACCGTGGCGAGGCGCTTCTGCGTGCGTTTGTCGCGCGGGGACTCCGGCTCGCGGAAGTCCTCCAGCACCAGCTGCAGGTTGAGGCCGATCGTCGACAGCGGGTTGCGCACCTCGTGGGCGAACCCGGCGAGCAGCGTGCCCAGTTGGGCGAGGCGCTCGGTGCGGATCCGGGACTGGCGACCTTCGCGTGCCGGCGTGGCCATCGGCCGCGTGACGATAGGCAGCGACGGGCAGGAATGCTCGCCTGCGCAGGGGTTTCCCACGCCGTCGCGGCTATGGTCCTTGCATGCCTGTACGCCGGCTCGACCTGCGCACCGCCGACCGCGAGCGCCTGTGCGCCGAAGCGGTCGCCGCGCTGCGCGGCGGCGCGCTGGTGGCGCTGCCGACCGAGTCGTCCTACGGCCTCGCAGCGCGCCCCGACGACCTCGCGGCGGTGACGGCGCTGCGCGAAGTGACGCGGCGGCCGCCCGACCAGCCGTTCGTCTGGCACGTCGCCGACCGAGCCGCCGCCGAGGCGTTGTGGCCGGCGACGCCGACGCAGGTCACGCGGTTGCTCGACCGCTACTGGCCGGGACCGCTGGCGGTGATCCTGCCTGGGCGCGATGGCCAACCGCTCGGCGTGCGCGTGCCGGCGCACGACTTCACCCGCGCCGTGCTCGCCGCGTTCGGCGCGCCGCTCTGGCTCGCTGCCGTTCCCGGCGACGACGGCGCGCCGTTGCGCGACGCGGCGGCGGTGGCGGCGCGCCGTGGCGCCCACGACGCGCTCGTCGTCGACGACGGTCCGTCGCCGCTCGGCACCCCCACCACCGTCGTGCGCCGCACGGGCCCGCGCCTCGAGGTGTTGCGCGAAGGCATCCTCGAGGCCAACGAGACGCTGCACACCGCCGCGCAGCGCATCGTCTTCGTCTGCACCGGCAACACGTGCCGTTCGCCGCTCGCCGAGGCGTTGGCGCGCGACCTCTGCGCACGCGCGCTGGACGTGCCCGCAAGCGACGTGCTGGCGTGCGGCTACGCGTTCGCCAGCGCCGGCACCGGCACGATGGACGGCATGCCCGCGAGCGACGGCAGCCTGGCCGCCGCCGCCGAGATCGGCCTCGACCTGTCGGCGCACCAGAGCCGCATGGTCGACCGCGCGACGATCGAACGCGCCGACCGTGTGTACTGCCTCGCCGCGAGCCACGCGCGCGCCGTGCTGGCGAAGATGCCATCGGCGAAGGCCAAGGTCGCGCTGCTGCGGCCCGACGGCCGCGACATCGCCGATCCCTACGGCGGCGACCTGGACGAGTACCGCGCGACGCGCGAACAGATCGCGACGGCGATCGGCGCGCGGCTCGCCGAGTGGCTGGGGCGCTGACGCCGCCGCGCGCAGGCTAGCCGTCGCCGTCGCCGCGTCCGGGCACGAGGCCGCGCAGCACGCGCAGCAGCCGCAGGAAGCGCCGCTTCTCGAGCAGCGGGTGGCCCATGTAGTCGCCGGGCTCGGTGACGTCCTTGAGCACGACCGTGCCGCCGCCCAGTCGCACGTCGGGGCCGATGTTCAGGTGCCCGCTGATGCCGACGTTGCCGGCGATCACGCAGCGGTCGCCGACCGTCGTCGAGCCGGCGATGCCGCAGTTGGCGGCGATCGCGACGTCCTGGCCGATCGTGCAGTTGTGCGCGATGTGGCAGAGGTTGTCGATCTTTGTGCGCGCGCCGATGCGGGTGACGCCGAGCGTGGCGCGGTCGATCGTCGTGCCGGCGCCGATCTCGACGTCGTCCTCGATGATCGTCGTGCCGAGCTGCGGCACCTTGATCCACTTCGCGCCGTCGCGGGCGTACCCGAAGCCATCGCTGCCGAGCACGGCATTGGCGTGCACCAGCGCGCGCTGGCCGATCTGCACGCCGGCGTACACGGTCGCGTTCGGATGGAAGAAGCAGTCGCGGCCGATCGCGCATCCGTCGCCGATCACGACGCCGGCGCCGATCACCGAGCCCGCGCCGATGCGGCTCCGGCCGACGACGGCACGCGGGCCGATCGACACCGGCTCCTCGAGTTCTGCGGCCGGATCGACGACGGCGGTCGGATGGATCTCGTGGCGGCTCGCGCGCGGCACCGGATGGAAGCGCAGCGCGACCTTGGCGTAGGCGACGTCGACGTCGTCGACGACGATCTGGCTCGCCGAGGTGGCGAGTTCGTCCTCGGTCAGCAGCGCGCCGGCGCGGGTCGCCTTGGCGGCCGCGGCGTAGCGGGCGTCGCGCACGAAGCCGATGCGGTCGGGACCGGCGGTGCGCAGGTCGCCGAGGCCCACGACGCGGCGCTCGCCGTCGCCGACGAGGCGGCCTGACACCAACTGCGCGAGTTCGGCGACCGAAGCGTCCGTCATGGCGCGCGATTATGCAGGGAACGAACCCGATCCGCCGCAGTGCGCCGGACGGAAAGTGGCGCCGTCGGATCGAAGTCGACGACGCCCGGGAACTGCAGTTCGAGCGCCGCTGCCGCCAGGACGAGCACGTCGCGCTCGTCGGCGACCAGCAACTCTGCCAGCGCAGGAGCGCACGAAGGCTCGCGCCGACCGGCGAGCGCGACCGCGAGCGCGCGCCGGTCGTCGCCATCGCCGCGCGCCAGCGCCGTCAGCGCCGGCGGCATCGGCAAGCCGCCGC
>JBEITC010000490.1:0-2952 GCA_040375075.1 Planctomycetota bacterium
CGCCCAACGGCGGCGCGGCCGCATCGTCCGCCAGCCGCCCCTCCGCCACAGCGCCCGACCCCGCGCGCGTCGCCGCCGGCCGCGCCGAGTTCGCCGCGCGCGGCTGCGTGCATTGCCATCCGCTCAAAGACCCGCTGCGCCCCGCGTCGCCCGCGGCGAAGCCGCTCGCCGCGCTCGATGCGACGCGCGGTTGCCTGAGCGGCAACGCCGGCGCGTGGCCGCACTACGCGCTCACCGACGCGCAGCGCGCCGATCTCGCCGCCGCGCTCGCCGCGCCCTCCACGCCGCCAGCCGCCGACGAACCCCTGCAGCGCCTGCTCGTCGGCCGCGACTGCACCGCCTGCCACACGCGCGACGATTGGGCCAAGCTCGCCGATGCGCGCCAACCGTTCTTCGTCAGCGCCGACCAGAGCCTCGGCCAGGATGGTCGGCTGCCGCCGACGTTGACGGGCGTCGGCGCCAAGCTGCAGACCGGCTGGCTGCGCGATGCGATCGCGCACGGGCAGGCCGAGCGCCCCTACCTGCGCGCGCGCATGCCGGCCTTCGGCGCGCACCTCGCCGACGACCTCGCTGCACGGCTCGCCGCGACCGACACGCTGCCGCCGATCCCGCTGCTGCCGCTGCCCGCGGAAGGCGACCCGCAGCGCGAAGAGCGCGAGCTCGGCCGCACGCTGGTCGGCGACAAGGCGATGAACTGCATCACCTGCCACACCTTCGCCGGCGAACGCGCCGGCGCGATGGCGGCGATCGACCTCGTCGCCACCACCGGCCAGCGGCTGCGGCCCGAGTGGTTCGCGCACTTCCTGCGCGATCCGGTGCGCTTCCGCCCCGACACGCTGATGCCGCGCTTCTTCGTCGACGGCAAGTCGACGCGGCCCGAGCACGCCGACGGCGACGTCGACCGGCAGATCGCCGCCATGTGGCGCTACCTCGCCGAAGGCCGCAACGTCGGCAAGCCGAGCGGCATCCGCCGCGCGCCGATCGAACTCGTCGTCGGCGACGAAGCCGTGCTGCTGCGCCGCAGCGCGCCGCAGACCGGCAAGCGCGCGATCAGCGTCGGCCTGCCCGGCGGCGTCAACTTCACCTTCGACGCCGACCGGCTGGCGCTCAACCAGCTGTGGATCGGTCGCTTCGTCGACGCGGCGTCGGTGTGGACCAGCCAGGGCAGCGGCGAGGTGCGTCTGCTCGGCGCGCCGCGGCAGCAACTGCCGATCGGCCCGGCGTTCGCGCTGCTCGCCGATGCGGACGCGGCGTGGCCGACGGCGGACCGGCGCGAACTCGGCCACCGCTGGCTTGGCTACGACCTCGACGCGCAGCAGCGGCCGACGTTCCGCTACACCTGCGGCGCGGTGACCATCGCCGACGCGGCGGTCGAGCTGCCCGCAGCGGCAGGCGGCGAGGCGCCGCCGCGCATGCGCCGCACGCTCACCTTCGCGGCCGAGCAGCCGACGACGCTGCAGTTCCGCGCCGCCATGGCGCCGCGCATCGACGAACTCGGAGCTGGCCGCGTGCAGGTCGGCGACGGACTCGAACTGCAGCTGCCGGTCGGCAGCTACCGCCTGCTCGACCGCGACGGCGGCCGCGAACTGCGGCTCGCCATCGCCGTGCCGGCGGGCGGCGCCAGCCTGACCATCGACTACACGCTGCGCGGAGGTGGCAAGTGAACCCGCGTCCGATCGTCCGTTGTCGTGCCACGCGCATGGCCATAGCCGCCGCCGTCACCGCCGTCCTGCTCGCGCCGATCGCCGCGCAAGAACTCGGCGACGCCTGGGGCACCGCCGGCGCCGAGGCCGAGTACTACCGCCTCGTCGACCTGCCGATCCCGCCCGAGCTCGCGCTCGAGGTCGGCAGCATGTGCACGCTGCCCGACGGCCGGCTCGCGCTCGGCACGCGCCGCGGCGAGATCCTGCTGGTCACCGGCGCGGGCGCGGCGGTGCCGAAGCTGACGATCCAGCGCTTCGCCAGCGGCCTCGACGAAGTGCTCGGCCTCGGCCACCGCGACGGCGCGCTGTACGCGACGCAGCAGACGGAAGTCACGCGCATCAGCGACCGCGACGGCGACGGCCGCGCCGACCGCTTCGAGAACCTCAGCGACGCGTGGGGCTTCGGGCACTACCACGAGTTCGCGTGGGGCTCGCCGGTCGACGCCGACGGCAGCGTCTTCGTCGTGCTCGGCCTGTCCGACTCGTACCACTACAAGGCGCCGTTCCGCGGCTGGGCCTTCGAGGTCACCAAGGACGGCCGCTCGGTGCCGATCGCCAGCGGCATCCGCAGCGCTGGCGGCGTCGCGCCGAACGAGCACGGCGCGATGTTCTACGTCGAGAGCCAAGGCCCGTGGAACGGCTCGTGCTCGCTCAAGCACCTGAAGCCAGGCGGCTTCATGGGCCACCCGATCAGCTTCCCGGCCTACGACCATCCGCTCGCCGCAGGCATGGGCGGCAAGCCGCTGGAGCCGAACACGCCATCGCGCCTCGCGACCGAGAGCGCGCGCATCCCGCAGCTCGTGCCGTACGCGGTGGTGTTCCCCTACCGGCGCATGGGCCAGTCGATCACGACCTTCCGCCCCGACCGCAGCGGCGGGCGCTTCGGCCCGTTCGGCGGCCAGTTGTTCCTCGGCGACTACAGCCTCAGCCTCGTGATGCGCGCGACGACCGAGCTGGTCGACGGCGTCTGGCAGGGCGCGTGCTATCCGTTCCGCGAAGGCCTCGGCAACGGCATCCTCGCCGTCGAGTTCACCGCCGAGGGCCAGCTGGTCGCCGGCGGCACCAACCGCGGCTGGCCGGTGCGCGGCAACCGCAGCTACACGCTCGAACGCCTGGAGTGGACCGGCCGCACGCCGTTCGAGGTCGAACGCATCCGCATCCAGCCCGACGGCTTCGTGCTCGACTTCACCGCGCCGCTGGTGCCGTTCGGACTTGGCGCCGGCCGTCTGGGCAACTTCATCAACGGTGA
>JBEITC010000561.1:0-2332 GCA_040375075.1 Planctomycetota bacterium
CCGCCGGCTCCGGCGGCGCGAGTGCGATCCCCCGATGCGAGACACCATGTCGAACTTCCGCCTTGTCCTCCCCCTCGCCGTCGCCACGACGGCGCTCACCCTGCCAGCGCAATGGAACGAGGTCGGCGACGCCGGCCAACTGCCGCGTTCCGCGCAGGTCATCTCGTTCACCTAACCGGGCACGCTGCCGTCCATCGTCGGCACGCTGACGTCCGGCGACGTCGACATGTACCTGCTGTACATCGCCGACCCGGCGACGTTCACCGCCAGCACGGCCGGCGCGACGTTCGACACGCAGCTGTTCTTGTTCTCCGTCGACGGGCGCGGCGTCACGCACAACGACGACGCGGTCGGCGCGACCTCCGCGATCGGCAGCGTCAACGTGCCTCGACCCGGCTACTACTACCTCGCGGTCTCGGGCTACAACACCGACCCGACCGCGGCCGGCGGCCTGATCTGGAACAACATGCCGTTCACCGGCGACCGCAGCCCGGACGGCCCGCGTCGGCGCGAGTCGGTGTCGGCATGGGCCGGCGTCTCGGGCGCGAACGGCGCGTACACGATCGCGCTCACCGGCTGCCTGCAGCCTGAGAAGGAGGTCGTCGCCCCGGACTTCCAGCACCTCAGCGAGTCGACGACGCAGACCGGCCCGTCGGGCAGCACGTCGTGGTGGCGCACCGCCGGCGGCCGCTTCCAGGTGCTGATCGAGGCTAGCCACTTCACGAGCGCCGGCTACGCGGGCGGCTTCATCGACCAGCTGATGTTCCGCGGCGAGAGCGGCGAGCCGAACCTCGGCGGCCAGCAGTGGGCCAATGTCCAGGTGCAATTGGCGCGCACCACCGCCACGGCGACGACGCTGACCAATGACTTCGCGGCCAACCTCGCGGCGTCGGCCGGCGTGGCCTCGACGACCTTCGCCACCGTCACCGTCGGTCCGTCGATCGGCTCGACGCCCAACAACTACAACATCAACCTGCCGCTGACCGCGATCAATGGCTACTCGTACTCGACCGCGAGCGGCAACCTGCTCGTCGACGTGACGATGCCGACCGCGGCGACCATTCCGCCGACGTCGGGCCCGGTCATGGCGCTCGAGGACACCACCGGCACGGCCGCCGTCGTCCGCGGCATCGGCGTCACCGCCGCCGTCGGCGCGGCGACGGGCACGCTGACCGCCGCGATCCCGGTGATCGGCTTCAAGGTCGACACGGGCGGCGTCCAGGCGCCGCCGACGATTCCCGCCCGCAACACGTACTTCGGCTCGGCCTGTGGCGGCGCGCCGTCGACGTTCTACCAGTCGTTCCTCAACGGCGAAGCGTTCGACCTGATCGGCCTGACGTTGACGCCGGACAACCCGCTCGCACCCAACGGCTACACCGTGACCGCGACGGCGGGTGGGTACGACGCGACGAAGGTCGGCGCGGCGCCGCTCAGCGCCAGCGACGATGCGACGGCGGTGGTCAACCTCGGCTTCACCTTCCGCTTCCCCGGCGGCACGACCACCCAGCTGCGCCCGTGCACGAACGGCTACGTCTGGCTGAACGGCACGACGACGACGGCGGACTTCTCGCCGACGCTCGGTGAGCTGCTCGGCGCGTCGACGGCCTCGCCGGCCCGCCTCATGCCGTTCTGGTACGACTTCCACTGCGGCAACAACACGGCCACGAACCCGAACTCGGGCATGCACGCGGTCGTCGACACCGCCGGCGGACCCGGCAACGCCGTCTGCTACATCACGTGGTCGAACATCGGCGTGTTCAACTCCGTCGCGGGCATTGGCATCGGCGGCCACGCCGTGCACCAGATGCAGTGCGTCCTCTACGAGGCCACCGGCGTGGTCGAGTTCCGCTACGGCAACATGCCGGCGTTCTGCGCCAACACGCAGACGACCAACCCGAGCCACCCCGGCTTCGTCGGCTTCACGCGCGGCCGCATCGGCGCGATCGCGTCGGTCGACCCGCAGTCGCGCGACCTGTCGCTCGAGGCGCCGTTCTCCACCTCGATCGAGGGCTCGTCGGGCAACATCGGCCAGGTCGTCAAGGCGACGCCGGACATCAGCGGCATCGCCTACGGCGGCCGCGCGTACGCCGGCCAGTCGCTGACGTTCGACGCGGTCGGCGTGCCGGCCGGCGCGCTGCTCGGCGTGCAACTGCTCGACTTCGCGCAGAGCATTCCCGGCCAGTTCCTGCCGACCATCACTGCGCCCGGCTGCGTCATCAGCACCTCGCTGAGCCCGACGCTGTTCCAGGTCACGCCGCTGCCGACCAGCACGGTGGTGGGCACCGCGCCGGTCGCCGTGCCGGCGGGCGTCGAAGGCTTCGAGCTGATCGCC
>JBEITC010000071.1:0-11420 GCA_040375075.1 Planctomycetota bacterium
CGGGCCACGCAGGCCGAGGGCGACCGCGACGCGCAGCGGGCGCGGGCGCAGGCGCTCGCCGAAGAACTCGGCGCGGCGAGCCACCGCGCCGACCACCTCGCCGGCGAACTCGCCGCCGAACGCGCCACCCTCGTCGAGCTGACGCAGAAGGCGTCGATGCTCGAGAACGAACGCAAGCGACTGCTGGAAGACCTCGTCCGCACCGACGCCGAACGCGCGCGCCTCCGGGCCTCGCGCGAGTGGCGGTTCGGCAACTTCGTCTGGAACAAGATGCCTCTCGGATACCTCTCCCGCCGCGGCAAGAAGTGGCTGCGGCGTCTCTCCGACCTGAAGGACCGCGCGTTGATGCGCATGCAGCGCCGGGCCGAAGGCGTCGCCGTCGTCGCCGCCTGCTGGGAGTGGCCGATCTACAGCCACACCTTCGTCTACCAGGAGATGATCGGCCTCACCCACATGGGGCTCGACGTCCGGATGTTCCACTGGAAGCTCGGCGACGTCGGCCAGCTGCACAAGGCGTTCGCCTACCTCGCCGACCACCGCACGCTGCTGCAGCCGGTGTGGGAGAGCCACGTCCGCGACAAGGAGCACTTCGAGAAGACGAAGCCCGGCCGCCTGCGGGCGTTCCTCGAGCTGGTGGCGCAGCGCACCGGCCGCAAGGTCGAGGAGCTGGAGAACGATTCGCTGGTCATGCAGGGATGCACCTTCGCGCGCATGGCGGAGCTCGCCGGCGCCAAGTACCTGCACAGCTACTTCTTCTACGACCAGTCGTTCATGGTCATGCAGGCGGCGTGGCTGCTCGGCATCCCGCGGGGCGTCTCCTGCTACGCCGACCACATGCTCGACGACTACCCGTTCAAGCTGGTCGGCCTGCAGGTCGAGCTCGCCGACGTCGTCGTCGCGACCAGCGCGCGCATCAAGCGCGAGCTGTCGGCCAAGTCGGGCGGCAAGCACGACGACAAGATCATCGTGAAGCCCAACGGCGTCGACGGCGCGCGCTTCCCGGCCGTCGAGCGGCCGACGCGCGCCAAGGGCGACCGCTTCGAGGCGATCTCGATCTCGCGCATCGAGCCGAAGAAGGGACTGACCTTCCTGGTCGAGGCCGTCGCCGACCTGACGCGGCGCGGCCACGACGTCGTCGTGCACGTCGTCGGCAGCAAGGACGTGCACAGCAAGGGCAGCCTCGAGTACGCCGAGGGCTTCGAGCGCCGCATCGCCGAACTGGGCATGCAGGAGCGCGTGATCCTGCACGGCATGAAGAAGCAGGAGGAGCTGGCGCCGCTGCTGCAGCGGTCGCGCGCCTTCGTCGCCCCGTACGTCGAGGTCGAGAACGGCGACAAGGACGGCATCCCGACGGCGATGCTCGAAGGCCTCGCGTCCGGCCTGCCGGTCGTGACGACGGACTCCGGCTCGATCCTCGAGGTCGTCGACGCCGGCGTCGAGGGCCTCGTCGTGAAGCAACGCGACGCCAAGGGCCTCGCCGACGCGTTCGAGAAGCTGATCACCGACCCCGCGCTCGAGCGTCGCATGGCCAAGGCCGCGCGCGATCGCTTCGACCGCGAGTTCGACATCCGCGTCACCGAGCGCAAGCTGCACGAGCGCGTCGCCGGCCTCGTCCAACGGGTCGGCAAGGCGAAGTAGGCGACCCGCGCGATGCGGCTGCTCTACGTCATCCACCAGTTCTTCCCCGACTGCCGCTCGGGGACGGAGCAGTACGGCCTGGCGCTGGCGCGCGCCGCGCGCGCGGCCGGCCATGAGCCGACGGTGCTGTCGCTGCACTGGGACCACGATCGCGACTGGCCGGCGATCCGCCTGTTCGAGCAGCCCTACGACGGCCTGCGCGTGCTGCGCCTGAACCACTGGCGTCGCATCAACGCCAACGACGTGCTGCGCGACTACCAGAACCGCCACCTCGACGGCTGGTTCCGCGCCGTGCTCGACGACGTGCGGCCCGACGCCGTGCACTTCCTGCATCTGCGGCAGCTCGGCTCGCAGCTGATCGGCGTCGCCAAGGCCGCCGGCGTGCGCACGGTCGTCAACCTGATGGACTTCTGGTTCCTGTGCCCGCGCTTCACGCTGCTGCGCGGCGACGGCAACCTCTGCGACGGTCCGCCGGACGGCGGCCTCGGCTGCGTGCCGTGCCTGCATCCGGAGCTCGCCGGCGCGACGCCCGCAGCCGACGGGCCGACGCTGACCGACGACCCGCCAGCGCGGCTGCGCGCGCTGCTCGATCGCAAGGACGTCAATCTCCGCGCGCTCGCGACGGCGGACGCCGTGGTCGCGCCGTCGCGCTTCCTGGCCGGCATGTTCGCCCGCAACGGCTTCCCCGCCGACCGCGTCGCCGTCGTGCCGTACGGGCTGCCGGCCGGCCGCGTGGCGGCGCAGGCCGTGGTGCGACCGCGGACGCCGCTGCGCCTTGGCTTCTGCGGCGTGCTGTCGCCGTGGAAGGCGCCGCACCTCGCCGTCGCGGCGGTGCGCGCCACCGCAGCGCCGGTGACGTTGACCCTGCACGGCAACGCCGACGAGCCGATGTTCGCCGACTACATCGCCGGCGTCCGCGCCGCCGCCGGCGACGATCCGCGCATCGCCTTCGCCGGCCCGTACGGCGAGGAGCAGGCGTCGGACGTGTTCGCCGGCATCGACGCGCTGGTCGTGCCGAGCACGTGGTACGAGAACACGCCGTTCGTGGCGCTGGAAGCGTTCGCCGCCGGCGTGCCGGTGATCGCCTCCGACCTCGGCGGCCTTTCGGAGATCGTCCGCGACGGCGAGAACGGGCTGCTGTTCCGCGCCGGCGACGCGACGGGCCTGCGCACGGCGATCGAACGCCTGTGCGGCGAGCCGGGCTTGTACGCGCGGCTGCGGCCGAAGGCGCCGCACGGGGTCGACGCGGACTTCGCGCGCTTCTGCGCGCTCTACCGCGGCGACTGACGCGAACGTCTCAGTCGTTGCGCGGGCCGAAGCCCAGCACCTGCTTCAGCGCGCCGGCCCACGAACGGCCCGAGCGCAGCTCCGCCTCGCGCTGCCGCGACTTGGACAGCGCGGCCTCCGCCGCGGCGAGCCGCTGACGCAGGTCGGCGGCCTCGCGGGACGGCGCTGGCGTCGGCGCCGGCGCGACGGCGGCGCGCGAGAGCACGGCCTTCGGCTCGCCGTCCAGGAACGCCTGGTAGACGTCGACGCTGCGCTTGGCGATCGCGACGTCGGTGAGGCGCTTCTCGACCTCGGCGCGCGCGGCGGCGCCGCAGCGGGCCCGCAGGCCGTCGTCCTCGATCATGCGCTGCAGCGCGGCGACGAAGGCCGCCGGATCGCCGTTCTTCGCCAGCAGGCCCGTGCGCTCGTGCTCGATCAGCTCGGGCATGCCGCCGCAGTCCGACGACACGATCGCGCGGCCGGCGGTCATGGCCTCGAGGCAGCTGTACGGACAGTTCTCCCACAAGCTCGGGATGAGGAAGATCGAGCTCGCCTTGAGGCACGCGCGCACCTCCGGCAGGCCGAGCTGGCCGAGGTAGAAGAAACGCTCCTGCAGGCCGTTGTCCTTCACCCACGGCAGGATGCGCTTCTCCATGTAGCCGAAGAGGTCGCGGCCGGCGAAGACGAAGGCGATGTCGCGGTACCGGGCGAGCGTGCCCTCCACCATCTTCTGCACGATGTGGATGCCCTTGCGCTCCTCCATCCGGTTGGCGAAGAAGATCAGCTTCTTGTCCTTGGGCAGGCCGAAGCGCGCGTGCACGTCGATGCCCTCGTCGCGATCGAACAGCGGCACGTCGATGCCGTTGGGGATCACGTGGATGGGATCGCGCTCGCCCATCTTGGCGGTCACCTCGTCGGCGAGGAACCGGCTGCAGGACGTGAGCACCGAGGACTGGTTGATCGCCAACTGCTCGGCGAACGCCGTCAGCACGCGATCGATCTTGGGCGTGTCGTAGATGCCCATGATGAGGCGCGCCGGCGAGTGGAAGCGCACGGCCGTCGGCACCGACAGCATGGTCGACGTCACCATCGCGTCGGCGCCGCACTCCGGCGCCTCGACGAAGTCGAACGGCTTGCGCGCGTGCTCCTTGGCCAGCCCCTCGAAGGCGTCGACGGCGGTCGTGACGCGGTTCTGGAACCACCACGCCCGCGCCTTGCGCGCGTTGTCGAGCATGCCGCTGATGACGCCCTCGCGCTTGATGCGCGTGACCTTCACGCCCTCGTGCTCCGAGCGGAACACGCCGGGCTTGGTCGCGCCGGCGAAGACGTGCACGTCGTGGCCGAGCTTGGCGAGGGCGCGGGCCTGGTAGTACGCGTACGTGCCGATGCCGCCGAAGCCGGTGTCCGGCGGGTACTCGAAGCTCAGGATGGCGATGCGCATGTTCGTCGTCGCCGCCGGCGCCGGCGGCCTGTGGTCTCAGCGGCCTTCGTTCACTTGCCCGGCAGGGTCTTCTGCCAGCGCCACGCGTCGGCCATGCACTGGTCGAGCGTGCGCTCGGCGCGCCAGCCGAGCCCGGCGGCGGCCTTCTGCGTGTCGGCGTAGGCGGCGATCACGTCGCCCGGGCGCCGCGGCGCGAACTCCCATTGCAGCTTCGCGCCGGTCGAGCGCTCGAACGCGTGGATCACCTCGAGCACGGTCGAGCCGGCGCCGGTGCCGAGGTTGAACGTCTCGACCGGCTCGGCGCCCTTGCCGGCGAGCAAGCGCTCCAGCGCGTAGACGTGCGCGAGCGCGACGTCGACGACGTGGATGTAGTCGCGGATGCAGGTGCCGTCGCGCGTCGGGTAGTCGTTGCCGAAGACCTTCAGCGGGCCGCGCAGGCCGGCGGCGCTCTGCGTGATGAACGGCACGAGGTTCTGCGGCACGCCGAGCGGCAGCTCGCCGATGCGGGCCGTCGGATGCGCGCCGATCGGGTTGAAGTAGCGCAGCGCGATGGCGCGGAAGCCATGGGCCTTGGCGCCGTCGCGCAGGATCTCCTCGCCGACCTGCTTGGTGTTGCCGTACGGCGACTCCGCCGGCTTGACCGGCGCGTCCTCGCGGATCGGCAGGCTGTCGGCCTGGCCGTAGACCGTGCACGACGAGCTGAAGATCAACGGGCACGACGGCCGCTCGGCGAGGTGGTCGAGCAGGTTGACCAGCGAGCCGAAGTTGTTGCGGTAGTACGCCAGCGGCTTCTGCACCGACTCGCCGACCGCCTTGTAGGCGGCGAAGTGGATAATGCCGGCGAGGTCGCCGAGGCCCTGCAGCAGGCTGCGGCAGGCGACCGCGTCGGCCAGGTCGACGTTCGCCCACGTCGGACGCTGACCCGAGATCGCGGCGACGCCGTCGAGCACGTCGGCGCGCGTGTTCGACAGGTTGTCGACGACGACGACGCGGTAGCCGCGGCCGATCAGCTCGACCGCGGTGTGCGAGCCGATGAAGCCGAGGCCGCCGGTGACGAGGACGGTCTTCATGGCTGGTGGCTCACTTGCGCACGTAGCCCTCGAAGTCGCGGTGCTCCTGCTTGTGGAGCACCTCCTTCGGCAGCGCCTTGAACGCCTCGTAGGTGATCTTGAGGCCCTCGGCGCGCGAGACCTTCGGCTCCCAGCCGAGGATCTTCTTGGCCTTCGTGATGTCCGGGCGGCGCTGCGTCGGGTCGTCCTTCGGCAGGTCCCGGTAGACGATCTTCTGCTTGGTGCCGGTGAGCTTGATGATCTCCTCGGCGAACTGCAGGATCGTGATCTCGTCGGGGTTGCCGATGTTGACCGGGTACGGGTAGTCGCTGTGCAGCAGGCGGTAGATGCCCTCGACGAGGTCGTCGACGTAGCAGAACGAGCGCGTCTGGTTGCCCTTGCCGAACACCGTCAGGTCCTCGCCGCGGATCGCCTGGCCGATGAAGGCCGGCAGCACGCGACCGTCGTTGAGGCGCATGCGCGGGCCGTACGTGTTGAAGATGCGGATGATGCGCGTCTGCAACCCGTGGTAGGTGTGGTAGGCCATCGTCATGGCCTCCTGGAAGCGCTTGGCCTCGTCGTAGACGCCGCGCGGGCCGACCGGGTTGACGTTGCCCCAGTACTCCTCGGTCTGCGGGTGCACCGCCGGGTCGCCGTAGACCTCGGAGGTCGACGCGACCAGGATGCGCGCGTTCTTCGCCTTGGCGAGGCCGAGGCAGTTGTGCGTGCCGAGCGAGCCGACCTTCAGCGTCTGGATCGGGATCTTCAGGTAGTCGATCGGCGAGGCCGGCGACGCGAAGTGCAGGATGTAGTCGAGCGGCCCGGGGACGTGGATGAAGTTGCTGACGTCCTTGTGATAGAACGTGAACTGCTTCAGCGGGAACAGGTGCTCGAGGTTGCGGAGGTCCCCGGTGATGAGGTTGTCCATCCCGAGGACTTCGTAGCCCTCGCGGATGAAGCGGTCGCAGAGGTGCGAGCCGAGGAAGCCGGCGGCGCCGGTGATCAGGATGCGAGGCATTCTCTTCTGTCTCCGTTCGTCACTTCACGCCGATGCCGTGGTACGCGAAGCCCTGCGCGCGCAGCTCGGGCCCGCTGTAGATGTTGCGGCCGTCGAACACGACCGGCTGCTTGAGCGACTTCCTGATGCGATCCCAGTCGGGCACGCGGAACTCGCGCCACTCGGTGACCAGCAGCAGCGCGTCGGCGCCGTCGAGCGCCGCGTAGGCGTCCTTGGCGTAGACGATGCGGTCGCCGATCATGTGCTTGCTCTCCTCGACCGCGACGGGGTCGTAGGCGGTCACCGTCGCGCCGGCCGCGAGCAACTGCTCGCAGATGACCAGCGACGGCGCCTCGCGCATGTCGTTGGTCTCCGGCTTGAACGACAGGCCCCACATCGCGAAGTGGCGACCCTTCAGCTGGCCGTCGAAGTGCTTCTTCACCTTGGCGAAGAGCACGTGCTTCTGGTCCTCGTTGACGTCCTCGACCGACTGCAGGATGCGCAGCTTGTAGCCGTTCTCGTCGCCCGTCCTGACCAGCGCCTTGACGTCCTTGGGGAAGCAGCTGCCGCCGTAGCCGATGCCCGGGTAGATGAAGCGGTTGCCGATGCGCGGGTCGCTGCCGATGCCCTTGCGCACCTGGTTGACGTCGGCGCCGAGCAGCTCGCAGAGGTTGGCGATGTCGTTCATGAACGAGATCTTGGTCGCCAGCATCGCGTTGGCCGCGTACTTGGTCATCTCCGCCGACGGCACGTCCATGAACAGCACCGGGTGGCCGTTCAGCGTGAAGGGCTTGTAGATGCGCGCCATGACGTCGCGCGCGCGCTCGCCCTCGACGCCGCACACGATGCGATCCGGCTTCATGAAGTCGTCGATCGCGGCGCCCTCCTTGAGGAACTCCGGGTTGCTGGCGACGTCGAACGGCAGGCTGGAGCCGCGCTTCTGCAGCGCCGCGGCGAGCTCCTTGCGCACCTTCTCGGCCGTGCCGACGGGCACCGTGCTCTTGGTGATGACGACGAGGTAGCCGTCCATCGTCTCGCCGATCTCGCGCGCGACGCCGAGCACGTAGCGCAGGTCGGCGCTGCCGTCCTCGCCCGGAGGCGTGCCCACGGCGATGAACGCCGCTTCGGCGCCCTTCACGGCGTCGGCGAGCTTGGTGGTGAACTTGAGGCGGCCCGACTTCGTGTTGCGCTCGACGATGTCCTCGAGCCCTGGTTCGTAGATCGGGAGGATGCCCTTCTGCAGGTTGGCGATCTTCTGCGCGTTGACGTCCACGCAGGTGACGTTCATGCCCACGTCCGCGAGGCAGGAGCCCGTGACGAGGCCGACGTAGCCGGTTCCGACGACGGCGATCTTCATGATGGCGATTCGTTCTTGGAGCGGTGACGCGCAGAGTGCGCGCGTCGGCGTTCCTCATCGGCAAGCCGGACGGTCTACGGTGAGCAGAAACCGGATTCCGTCCGATGCCCCGCGCGGTGCGGAGCCCCGATGGCAAGGAGGTCGCGTCCTTCTAGCCCTCGCAGCGAGGTTGGTCTACCAGCGCCGTGCGAGCGCGCGTACGCCGCAACCGGATGCGCGCGCGCGCAGGACGACCGAGGCCGCTGCGCTGCTAGGATCGCACCATGCCTGACGGATCCGCATGGCGCGTCGCGATCGTCGGCGCCGGCCCCGCCGCGTTCTACGCCGCCGAGGCGTTGCGCAAGACCGCGGGCAGCGACGTGCGCATCGACCTGCTCGAACGCTTGCCCGCGCCGTTCGGGCTCGTGCGCGCCGGGGTCGCGCCCGACCACCAGCACATCAAGGCGGTCGCGCGCCAGTACGCCGCCATCGCGGCGGCGGACGGCGTCCGCTACCTCGGCAACGTCTCGCTCGGCCGCGAGGTGCACGTCGCCGACCTCGCGGCGCGCTACGACCAGATCGTCTACGCGTTCGGCTGCGGCGGCAGTCGTGCGCTCGGCGTCCCGGGCGAAGCGCTCGCCGGCGTGCGCCCGGCCGCCGAGTTCGTCGCCTTCTACAACGGCGACGCCGGCCGCCCGGTCGCCCCGTTCGCGCTGGACGCGGTCGAACGCGTCGCCATCGTCGGCAACGGCAACGTCGCGCTCGACGTCGCGCGCATGCTGCTGTCGTCGCCAGCACGCCTGCAGGCCACCGACGTCGCGCCAACTGCCCTCGCGGCGCTGGCCGGCAGCCGGGTGCGCGAAGTCGTGCTGCTCGGCCGTCGCAGCGTCGCCGAGGCCGCCTACGCGCCGAAGGAGATGGAGGAAGTCGCCGCGCTGCCCGACGTCGAGGTGGTGATCGCGGCCGCCGACGCGCGCGTCGACGACGCCAGCGCCGCGTGGCTCGCCGCCAGCGCGCCGCGCAGCCACCAGCGCAACGTCGCCTTCGCCGCCGCCCAGGCAGCGAGGAGCGAGGGCGAGGGCCCGAAGAAGCTCCGTTGCCGCTTCCGCGTCGCCCCGGCGGGCTTCGTCGGCCGCGATGGCCGCGTCACCGGCGTGCAGTTGCAGCCGATGCGGCTCGTGCCGGGCGCCGATGGCGAAGCCCGCGCGGTCGCCGACGGGCCGAAAGAGACCATCGCCGCCGACCTCGTGCTCGTCGCCGTCGGCTACCTCGGCACGCCGACGCCTGGCGTGCCGTTCGACCCGCAGCGCGGCACGGTGCGCAACGTCGATGGCCGCGTGGTCGACGACGCCGGCGCGCCGCGCGTCGGCGAGTACGCGGTCGGCTGGTGCAAGCACGGCCCGGTCGGCCTGATCGGCACCAACAGCCTCGACGCCAAGGACGTCGTCGCGCGCATGGTCGAGGACCGCGTCGCCGGCCGCGCCCTGCGGCCAAGCGCCGGCGATCTGCTCGACCTGCTGCGCGAGCGCGGCGCCGACGTCGTGACGTGGAGCGATTGGCAGCGGCTCGACGCGTGGGAACTGGCGGCAGGCGCGGCGCACGGCGCCGTGCGGCACAAGCTCGGCGACGCCGACGCCTTGCTGGCGCAGGTGCGCGCGCTGCGCGCAGCCGGCGACTGAGCGACGACGACGCGCGCGACCGGCGGAACGCGCGTTCGCGCCCGGCACGACGCGGCAGTACGGTGCGCGCATGCCCGCGCCGCTGCCGCTGTTCGCCGCCTGCCAACCCGGCCTCGAGCCCCTGCTCGCCGGCGAACTGCAGGCGCTCGGCGCTGCGCCCGAGGCGCGCACGGGCGGCGTCGCCTTCGCCGGCGACGCCCGGCTGGTGATGCGCTGCGGCCAATGGCTCGGCACCGCCAGCCACCTGCTCGTGCGCATCGCCGAGTTCCGCTGCCGCGCGCTCGGCGAACTCCAGCGCAAGGCGGCCGAGCTGCCGTGGCGCGAATGGCTGCGCGCGCACGTGCCGCTCGCCGTGCACGGCACGACCCGCGGCTCGCGCGTCTACCACACGGGCGCGATCGAGGAGCGCATCGCCGACGCCATCGGCACGGCGCTCGGCCGCAAGCCGCCGACCGCCGACAAGGACGACGAAGTGCTGGCGCGCGTGCACGTTCGCTTCCGCGACGACCTGTGCACGGTGTCGCTCGACGCCACCGGCACGCCGCTGCACCGCCGCGGCTACAAACTCGACGCCCGCAAGGCGCCACTGCGCGAAGACCTCGCGCACGCGCTGCTGCTGGCGAGCGGCTGGCAGCCGGGCACTGCCCTGCTCGACCCGTTCTGCGGCTCGGGCACGATCGCGATCGAAGCCGCCGGCCTCGCGCTCGGCTTGCCGCCCGGCCGCTTGCGCGCGCCGGCGCTGCAGTCGTACGTGGCGTTCGATCCCGACGTGTGGGAAACGGTGCGCCGCGAACGCCGACCGGCAGCGACGGCGGCGCCGATCGTCGGCAGCGACCGCGACGCCGGCGCGATCGAAGCCGCGCGCGCCAACGCCGAGCGCGCCGGCGTCGCGGCGGCCGTCACGTTCGAGCACGCAGCGGTGTCCGCGCAGCGCTGGCTCGCCGGCGACGGCGCACCGGCGACGGGCATCGTGGCGACGAATCCGCCGTTCGGCGTGCGCATCGCCAAGGGCGGCGACCTGCGGCCGCTGTACCAGACGCTCGGGAACAAGGTCGCCGGCCTCGGCCAAGGCTGGCGCATCGCGATGCTCGTGAACGACGTGCGACTCGCGCGCAAGACCGGCATCGCGATGCAGGCAGCGTGGACCACGCGGCATGGCGGATTGGCGGTCACGGCGTTGGTCGGCGATGCGAAGCGGCAGCAGGCGGGTGAAGGCGGCAACGACGGGGATGCGGAGTAGGAGGGGCGGGGTGAGGGGTGGGGTGAGGGGGTGGGTGGCACTCCAGCTAGAAGCGCTGCGGACGCGGTAAAGCAGCCAACCACAGCGGACGCGGCGCGGAAGGCCTGGGAAGAGATGTCGACGCAATCGCGGCGACGGGGCAACCAAGAGGGAACGGGGTGGACACGCGGCGACGGGGTAACCGAGAGGGAACGGGGTGGACACGCGGCGACGGGGCAACCGAGAGGGAACGGGGTGGACACGCGGCCAGAAACGGAGAGGGCGCACACGGGCACCCAACCGCTACGGCTGCGGCGTTGAATGCCTGGGACGGATAAGGACGCAGCTGCGGTCGCGGAGCAGCCAACACGGAACGGCGTCGACGCGTCGTTTGCGGCGCGCAACCCTGGGAGCTGCGCGATCCAGCATGCCGGGCCACTCGCGGCGCACGCAGCGCACTGGCTGAGTGCAGGCAGCGCGCGGACCGAGCTCGGGCGGCGCGAACCTTTCCCGAACCCGCTCTTGCGTCGCAGCCTTCCTGAATGTATTTGTGCGCATTCAAATGTGGAGCAAAGGCACGCGATGGCGACGCGCGGTTCAAGCAACGTGACGAAGCGGACGAAGGCGCGAAATCCGGCGCGCAAGCCACCGGCAGCCCGCCGCCCCGTGCAGGCCGCGCTCCCCTTCCGCCAGCGCGGCGGCGCGCGCGAGGGCGCTGGCCGCAAGCCCAACGGCGCCGCCGCGATGATGTCCCGCTCGACGCGCGCGTCGCACGCCGCCTACCACCCAGCACTC
>JBEITC010000544.1:0-2462 GCA_040375075.1 Planctomycetota bacterium
CGTGTCATCATCATCATCGTCATCGTTGTCGTCGTCGTCGTTGTCGTTGCCACGAGGCACCACTCGGTCGCGATTATTCGCCGCAGCGTCACTCGGCGCCCCGGTCGTCGCCGCCGCGCGGTGGCGACTCCACCGATCCGCCCGCGGCCCCAGGCTTCGCCCCCGCCGCGCAGCGACGCGCCGGATCGGCGCGCGGCCCGCGCCGCGTGACGCCTCGTTCCCTCAGCGGCAGAGCCGCGGCGGCGCGACGTCGAGCACGGTGCGCAGGCCCGGTTGCGCGGCGACGACGCCGTGCAGGTTGTTGACCAGGATCGCGGCGGTCGCCTGGTCGCCGGCGATGCCGCCGAAGAACTTCAGGTGGATCGGCGGCGTGCTCTGCAGCACGACCTCGTCCCGCGGATCCGGCGCGCCGACGTACATCGACAGGTCGAGGTGGATCACCGCCTTGCCGCCGACGTAGCCGTAGCCGTGGTTGCGGATGCCGGCGACCTGGCCCGCCTGGACGGTCAGGAACGGCGTCTTCTGCTCCTTGTCGGCCATCACCGGCTCGACCGACTGCTCGATGCGGTCGACCTGGAAGTCGAGCGCGCGCGCCAGCAGCGCGACCGACTCGCGCATGCCGATGTGGCCGAACTTGCCGGTCGCCATCTGCGCGTCGAACTCGGCCTTGCTCAGGCCGGCGCCGACCTTGCGCTGCAGCGGCAGGCGGCGCGTGCCGGCGTCGACGACGCGCGTGCACTGCACCGACTGCACGTCGAACGTCACCGCCGACGCGACGATGGCGACGAAGTCCATCGCGTAGCCGGGGTTCACGCCGGTGCCGAGGAACGACACGCCGCCGGCCTTGGCCGCGGCGTCGAGCTCCTTGGCGATCGCCGGGTGCTGGAACTCCGGCACCAGCAGCTCCTCGGTCGACGACACCACGTCGACGCCGCAGCGCGCGGCCAGCAGCAGCTGGTCCTTGACCATCGGCATGAAGCTCGACGTGCAGTGCAGCATCACGTCGGGCTGCAGGCGCTCGAGCGCCTTCTCGGCGTCGCCTTCGACGACGATGCCGGTCTTGCGACCGAGCTCCAGCAGGTCGCCGAGGTCCTTGCCGACCTTGTTCGGATCGACGTCGATGGCGCCGACCAGCTGCACGGTCGACTTGGTGAGGGCGAGGCGGGCGGCGGCGAGGCCGATCGGGCCAAGGCCGAAGGAGACGGCGCGAACGACGTTCGACATGCGGGGTGTGCTCGGGGTTCGAGGGCGAAGCATGGTAGCGACCGGCCACCGCGCGCGCATGGCCGCCGCTGCGCCGCAGCGGAAGCGGTCGAGCCAGCGCCCCGAGACGGCCGCCATCGGCTACCCTGCCGCCCACTCGCCGCCATGCACAAGATCGAGCGCGCCATCGCCGTGCACGACGCCTGGGTCGCCGACGGACGGCCCGGGACGCTGGCGGAACTCTGCGCCGCGCACCCAGATCTCGCCGACCACCTCTCGGCGCTGGCCGCCGATCCCGACGAACTCGACCGCGCGATCGCCGACGCAGAGCCGGTCGGCAAGACGCTCGGCGACTTCCGCCTCGTCAGCGAGCTCGGTCGCGGCGGCATGGGCGTCGTCTACCTCGCGCGCCAGGTCTCGCTCGACCGCGAGGTCGCGGTCAAGGTGCTGCCGCACCACCTGACGCTGCAGGCCTCGACGGTGGCGCGCTTCCGCCGCGAAGCCAACCTCGCCGCGCGCCTCGAGCACCCCGGCATCGTCGCGATCCACGCCGTCGGTCGCGACGGCGACGTGCACTGGTTCGCGATGGAACGCATCGTCGGCGCGCGCCTCGCCCGCGTCGACCGGCGCACCGGCCAACGACGCACCGTGCGGCAATGCGCCGAGATCGCGGCCGCGGTCGCCGACGCGCTGGCGCACGCGCACGCGCACGGCGTGCTGCACCGCGACGTGAAGCCGTCGAACGTCCTGATGCGCGACGACGGCCAGCCGGTGCTGACCGACTTCGGCCTCGCGCGCGACCTCGGCACCGACCGCATCACGCGCACCGGCAACTACGCCGGCACGCCGGTCTACAGCGCGCCCGAGCAGATCGCCGGCCGCAGCGACGTCGACGCGCGCGCCGACGTGTGGAGCCTCGGCGCGACGCTCTACGAACTGCTGACCGAACGGCTGCCGTTCGACGCCGACAGCGAGCTCGCCGTGCTCGAGAAGATCCGCAGCGAGGAGCCGGTCGATCCGCTGCGCCTCGTGCCCGACCTCGCCCCCGATCTCGCGGCGATCGTGCTGAAGGCGCTCGAGAAGGATCCCGCGCGCCGCTACCAGTCCGCGGCCGAGTTGCGCGACGACCTGCGCGCCTTCCTCGAGTACCGGCCGGTGACCGCCCGCCGCGCGTCGCGCGCGGTGCGCGTCGGCCGCTGGCTGCAGCGCCATCCCGGCTGGCGCGCGGCGCTGGTCGTCGCCGGCGGCGCGCTGCTGGC
>JBEITC010000407.1:0-3791 GCA_040375075.1 Planctomycetota bacterium
AGCGAGAGCCTCAAGGGCACCAGCCAGAGCATGCCGCTCTTGTCGGTGTTCCAGTTCCTCGGCCGCATGCGCAAGGCCGGCGTGATGCGCGTGCGCCTGGGCGGCGAGGACCTGCTGTTCGAGATGCAGAACGGCTGCATCACCGCGACGGCGAGCAACCACTGCCCGCACAACGAGCAGCTCGACGCGCTGCTCGTCGAGGGCAACGCCTGCACGGCCGAAGCGCTCGACCCGATCCTTGGTCGCATCCCGCCGACGCGCACGGAAGCCTTCGCCGACGCGGCCGTCGCCGCGGGCGTGGTGACCGAAGCGCAGGTGTTCGACGCGCTCGCGCGGCAGCAGAGCCGCCGCTACACGCGCGCATGCCGCAGCAGTGACGCGATCTACGAGTTCGTCGAGGGCGCGCGCCAGAAGCACGAAGGCCGTCTGCGCCCGCCGCCGATGCCGATCGCCTGAGGCGGATCGACGCAGGATCGCGCCGCGTTGGCCGCGGCTACCGGCAGCGCACCGCGCGCGTCGCCACACGCTCGCAACGCGTCGGCCACCAGCCAGCGCGTGGGCTTCGCCTGCTGCATGCCCAACGCCGCGGCCGGCCTCCCCGGTCGACGCGGGAGGCGCAACCACGGGTCACGAGCACGTGCGCGCACATGCCACCGGACCGGCGACCGCGGCAACCCCTCCGGGACGGACGTCGCGCTTTGCAACATGCGCGCGCGGCCACGGACACCCTGCACCGGCTCGATGGGAACGGCATCCGGGGACGCCTTCGGCGGCGGTCGCGCGCCAAAGGCTCCACGACCCGCCGGCTCACGACGCGAAGCCCCCACGCCGCGCCGACTCCTGCCGCAACGGACCGCTCCGGCTTCGGACCTGCCAGCGCGTCCGCTTCGTCGCCCGCAAACGTCCCGCGCGTCGCCGAGGAGATCCCGTGGCGAGGCGCAGCGCCGGCCACCCGCAGCCACGCGCCGGCTGCCACGCGCTGCGCTTGACCGCCCCCGCCGCCGCCCCTAGGACCATCCGCGTGAAGGTCCAGCAGGAGCTCGAGTCGCTGCGCGGCAAGATCCGCCTCGCCGACGACCAGTACTACAACCGCGGCCACAGCGACATCAGCGACGCCGAGTACGACGTGCTGTTCGTGCAGCTGCGCAAGCTCGAGCACGCGCACCCGGAGCTGGTCACGCCCGACTCGCCGACGCAGCGGGTCGGCGCGCCGCTGCAGAAGGGCGGCAGCTTCCCGACGCGCAAGCACCTCGCGCCGATGGGCAGCATCGAGTCGATCATGGCCGGCGACGACGTGCGCGAGTTCTGCGCCCGCGCCGAGAAGCTGCTCGCGATCGGCGACGGCGCGACGATCCGCTGGAGCTGCGAGCCGAAGCTCGACGGCGCCTCGGCCAACCTGCTGTACGAGGACGGCGCGCTGGTCTGCGGGCTGTCGCGCGGCGACGGCGAGCAGGGCGAGGACCTGACCGCCAACCTGCGCACGATCCGCAACCTGCCGCTGCGACTGCACGGCGAGGGGCCGTTCCCGGCGCGCATCGAGGTGCGTGGCGAGGTGATCATGAGCAAGCGCGGCTTCGCCGCCCTGCAGGAACGCGAGGAGACGAGCGCCGAGGGCCAATTCCGCAACGCGCGCAACACCGTCGCCGGCACGCTCAAGCTGCAGGACCCGCGCGTGGTGAAGCGCCGGCCGCTCGACTTCATCGCCTTCGCCATCGGCCACGTCGAGGGCGCGACGTTCGCCACGCACGCCGAGCTGCGCGAGCAGCTGGCGGCGTGGGGCTTCCAGGTCGCCGAGCCGTTCCGCGTCGTCGACGGCGCCGACGGCGTGATGGCCTTCCGCGACGAGCTGGAAGCGGCGCGCGACGAGCTGCCGTACGAGCTCGACGGCATCGTCGCCAAGGTCGACCGCGCCGACTGGCAGACGCAGCTCGGCCGCACGTCCCGCACGCCGCGCTGGGCGCTCGCCTACAAGTTCGCGCCGCGGCTGGCGAAGACGCGCGTGCTGGCGATCGGCGCGCAGGTCGGCCGCACCGGTGCGGTGACGCCGGTCGCGCACCTCGAGCCCGTCGACCTCGCCGGCGTGACGGTGCGCAACGCCTCGCTGCACAACTGGGCGCTGCTGAAGGAGCGCGACGTGCGCCAAGGCGACCTCGTCGAGATCCAGCGCGCCGGCGACGTCATCCCCGAGGTCGTGCGCGTGATCGCCGAGGAACGCCCGGCCGGCAGCGAGCCGGCGGCGCCGCCGGCCTGCTGCCCGTCGTGCCAGGGACCGCTGCAGGAAGAGGGCAAGTTCGTCTACTGCAGCAACCTCGACTGCCCCGACCAGCTCGTCGGCCGCATCGTGCACCTCGCCGGCCGCCGCGCGTTCGACCTCGAAGGCCTGGGCCCAAAGCAGGTCGAGCAACTCGTCGCCGCCAGGCTCGTCGCCTCGGTCGAGGACGTGTTCACGCTCGCCGACAAGAAGGCGCAGCTGCTCGAGCTCGACCGCTGGGGCGAGAAGAGCACGCAGAACCTGCTCGCGCGCATCGCCGCCGGCAAGACGCCGACGCTGGCGCGCTTCCTGCACGGCATCGGCATCCGCCACGTCGGCGAGACGACCGCGAAGGACCTCGCCAGCCACTTCGGCGCGCTCGCGACGCTGGCGACGGCGAACGCCGAGGCGCTGATGGCGGTCGACGGCGTCGGCGAGGAGGTCGCGGCGGCGGTCGTCGAGTTCTTCGCGTCGCCGAAGAACGTCGCCACGCTGCAGGCGCTCGCCGCCGCCGGCGTCGCGCCGCAGGCGCAGGAGGCCACCGGCGGCGGGCCGCTCGCCGGCCGCGTGTTCGTGTTCACCGGCGGTTTGACGACGATGTCGCGCGACGACGCCAAGGCCAAGGTCGAGGCGCTCGGCGCGCGCACCGCCGGCAGCATCGGCAAGAAGGTCACCGACGTCGTCGCCGGGACCGACGCCGGCAGCAAGCTGGCGAAGGCGCAGGAGCTCGGGCTCCACATCCTCGACGAGGCGCAGTTCCAAGCGCTGCTGGAGTCGCTGTGAAGCGCGCCATCGCGCATGCGCTGCGCGTGCTCGCGCTCGGCGCGCTGCTGGGCGTCTTGCTGTGGGTCGGCTGGCTGGCGCTGGGCATGCTGCCGTGACCGACGCCGGTCGCCTCGCCGCCCTCGCGTCCCCCGCCTGCTACCCGCACGCGCCGGCCGAAGTGCGCGTGCTGCAGACGCACCTGTCGATCGTCTGCCTCGCCGGCGACCTCGTCTACAAGCTGAAGAAGCCGGTGACGCTGCCGTTCGTCGACTTCGCGCCGCTGGCCGCGCGCCGGCAGGCATGCCGGGACGAGGTGCGGCTCAATCGCCGGCTGTGCCCCGACGTCTACCTCGGCACGGCGGCGCTGCGCCGGCAGGAAGGCGGCGTGCTGCGCTTCGCGGCGCTCGGCGACGACGACGGCGCCGACGACCTCGACGTCGCCGTGGTGATGCGGCGGATGCCGCAGGATCGAATGCTCGACGAGCTGCTGCGCCGCGGCGCCGTCGACGTCGACGCGATCGCCGCGTTGGCGCGCCAGATCGCCGACTTCCACGGGCGCTGCGAACGGCCGGCCGCCGCCATCGCGCAGGCGACGCCGGGCGAGCTCGCCGGCTTCGCCGCCGACAACTTCGCGGCGCTGCGGCAGCCGCCGCTGCTTGGCCTCGACGCGACGCTGCTCGCCGCCGCCGCCGACGCGTCCGCCGACGCCTTCGCGCGCCTGCTGCCGACGCTCGCCACGCGCGCGGCCGCCGGTCGCGTCGTCGACGGCCACGGC
>JBEITC010000438.1:0-3516 GCA_040375075.1 Planctomycetota bacterium
CCCTGCGGCTCCTGCGCCGCCTCGGCGGGCGCAGGTTGCTGCGGCCGCGTCCCGGCCGGTGACGGCGTCGACGCGGGGGCTGGCGCCGGAGCCGGCGCGGGATTCGGCGGCGACGGCTCTTGGGCCGCGCCGCCGGCGGCGAACGCCAGCAAGGCGACGAGCAACATGGTCGGTGCGATCACGGGAACACCAGGTCGAGGGACTTCCAGTCCTGCACCGGGGCGCCGCACGACATCGTCCACTTCGGCGCGTTGGTGACGCCGTCGGGGACCTGCGCGGGCCAGTAGCAGGTGTGGTAGCAGTCGTAGAGGTCGCGCTCGATCGGCTGGCACAGGCCGTGCGTGCCATTGCTCGAGTCGACCTCCCAGCCCGGCGCGAAGATCGTCGTGCAGCCGTACGGGTACTGCGTCG
Source organism: Planctomycetota bacterium (assembly GCA_040375075.1). Taxonomy (GTDB): domain Bacteria; phylum Planctomycetota; class UBA1135; order UBA1135; family UBA2386; genus UBA2386. Next base: position 412 of record JBEITC010000438.1, read on the forward strand.
GCGGCGGATCCTGCGTCAGCGCGCGCGCCTCGCCGCGCTGGGCGAGCACCATGACGGCGAGCTGCCGCGCCTTCTGGTTGCAGGCGATGATGCGCGCACGCCGCGGCGGCGCGCCCGCCGCCGCGGCGGCGGCAGCCGGAACGTTGTCGGTCGGGTCGTTGCTCATGACGTCTCGAACCTCGCGAAGTACTTCGGATTGCGCGGCAGGATGCGACCGTAGACCGAGAGCCCCAGGTCCACGAAGCCGCGGATCCATTCGCAGTAGTGCAGGTTGGCGTGCGTCGCGTCGCCGTAGCGCACGTGCGCCTCGTGGTAGCAGCCGCCGGCGCACAAGGGCCGGGCGAAGCACTGCGTGCAGTCGGTCTTCTGGTCGATGTGCGCCTGCTGCAGGAAGGCCGTGCGCACGCCTTCGTCGACGCCCGTCGTCACCGTGCCGACCTGGTGCGCCTTCGACTCGACGAAGCGATGGCACAGGTTGAGGTCGCCCTCGGTCGAGACGCCGAGCAGGCCGAGCCCGGCTCCGCACGGGTGCGCCTTGTTGACGCCCTGGTGCAGCTCGCGCAGCAGGTCGCCGAGGTTGGCGAAGCCATGGCTCTCGTTCCGCAGCGCCGCGGCGACGTAGTCCTCGGCGAGTTCGGCGAACTCGCGCAGCAGCTTCTGGTAGCCGAGTTCGCCGAGCGCGTACTCGCGGCCGAGCCCGGCGGTGACCGGCGCGAAGCCGACCTCGTCGAAGCCGAGGTCGCGCGTCAGGTAGCGGTACGTCTCGGGCACCGGCGAGGCGCCGCTCGTGAGCGTGACGCGCGCGCCGATCGTGCGGCCGTTGCGCTCCTTGTTGAGCGTCAGCAGCTTGCGGACGCGCGGCTCGACGACGTCGAAGCTGCCGACGCCCTTCTGGAAGGTGCGGTGGCGGTCCTGGTCCTGCTTGGCGCCGTCGATCGAGATCGTGATGCCGAAGCGGTGCTTCGTCAGGAAGTCGATGACCTCGTCGGTGAGCAGCGTGGCGTTGGTCGTCAGCGAGTAGTGCACGCGCTTCTTCGCCGGCACGGCCTTGGCTTCGGCGTACTCGACGGCGGCGCGGATCGCCGGGAAGTTCAGCAGCGTCTCGCCGCCGAAGAACGTGATCGACACCTGCGGACGATCGCCGCTGCTGCGCAGCAGGAAGTCGATCGACTGCCGCGCCGTGTCGTCGTCCATCTTCGGCTTGCCAGCGCCCTTGCTGCCGGTGCCTTCGGTCAACCGGTCCTCGCCGTACTCGTAGCAGTACGTGCACGACAGGTTGCACTTGTTGGTGACGTTGAGCACCAGCGTCGCCAGCGGGAACGGCATCGGCGGCAGCTGGGCGCGCGGCGGCGCGGGCTCGCCGACGGGCCGCACGACGCCGAGGTCGATCAGGTCGTGCAGCGCGGTCGCGGCGGCGTCGCGGTCGGGCTGGTCGGCCAGCCACGCGTCCTCGTCACGGCCGCCCGGCACGGCGAACGCGTCGACGATGGCCGCAGTGTCGGCGTCGAGGCCGAGGATGGCCGCCGACGTCGCCACGTAGACGAACTCGATGCCGCCGTCGCCGGCGAAGCGGCGATGCAGCGCAGTCTGGAGTTGCACTAGCGTTCCTCCCAATCAAGCGCCGACCAGCGCGTGTACAGCGGCGTGCTGACGAGCAGATGGCCACGCGCGAAGAAGCGCTTGGCCTCGCGCGCCGGCGTCGCGGCCGGCGCCTCGGCAGGCGGGGGCTCCGCCGGCTTCTGGCCGTCCTTCGCCGGTTCGGCGGGTTTCTTCGGCGCCGGACGAACCGGCACGTCGAGCGTGACCTCGGCGGTCACGAACACGTCGCCGAGGTTGTTCGCCGACCACTTGCGCGGCGGATTCGGACCGTCGATCCCCGGCGTGAACACGCCGGTCTGCGGGTCGATGCTGCCGACGAACCGCACGTCGTCGTCGTTCTCCCGCACGATGAACTCGGCGAGCCCCCAGGCCGGCTTGACGACGAAGAGGTCGACGTCGTCGGCGGTGAACGGCTTCTCGTCGACGCCGCGGTGCACGGCGACGGCCTCGAAGCGCTCGATCTGGTTCGGCATGCGCGCGCCTTGCTCGCGGCTGCCGCCGATGCGGGCGAGGCCCTGCAGCGGTCGGATGCGCACGTAGTCGACGGTGTCGTAGAGCGTGACCTCGGCGCCGGCCGGATCGCTGGCGAAGGCGACCGTGCGGCGGCCGAGTTCGGCGCCGGCGGCGACGTCGATCGTGAGCACGCAGTGGCGGTCGCTCTTGCGCTCGACGGCGGTGACCGTCAGCCCAGCACCGACGAAGAAGTGCTCGGGCTTGCAGTCGCCGGGGAAGGCTTCGCCGTAGACGTCGAGGCGATGGCCGGCGGCGGGAACCTCGAGCGCCTCGTTGCCGAGCGCGAGCACGCGCGTGCGGCCGGCGTCGCGGTGCAGCGTGACGTCGACGCCGACCTCGTCGTAGTTGCCGGTGAACAGGCGGCCCTTCAGGGTCTGCCAGCCGTCGTCGAGCAGCAGCACTTCGCGCCACTGCGCGGCGGACTCGCCGACGGCGCTGCGGCCGCATTGGACGTAAAGAGTGTCCTGCAATCGCTAAACAATTTATGAAAGCTAAGTATCCACAATTGTTAGTGTGGGGTTCATCTGAAACGTTTGCTAATGGTAATTCGGCTAGTATTTATGTGTGTAACGCCGATGGTTCTGATTTGGATGTGAGTTCTAAAGAGTGGAACGAAATTAATACATTCGTTAGACAAATGAGTGGTGGTAGATATGATGGTTGGAGTGAATCATATGAGTATGGTGAGCCTGGTAAATCCGATAATGGTACTAAATTAGATTTTGGTACAAAGTATTTACACATTGAAAACAAAGCTCCATTTGGAACTTGGCCGGATGTGGTTCGTATGTTAAAAGCTATGGTTGCCGGTGAATATGCTTGGGGACCAATATCTTTGGATAAAGCCATTGAGAAGGTTAGAGATTATAAAGTAACCGAACCAACAATTAAAAAAGCATTAGAATTAATTTAATAAAAAACTATGGATATCAGAGAAAAAAATAGAGAGCGAGCTATTCAATTCGCTAAAGAGTGGAATTGTGAAAACGTAAG
>JBEITC010000419.1:0-3696 GCA_040375075.1 Planctomycetota bacterium
CCAGCGCGGCGACGAAACGGGCCTTCATGGTCACTCCGTGCGCAGGGCCTCGATCGGGTCGAGGCGGGCGGCGCGGCGCGCCGGGTGGATGCCGAAGCCGATGCCGATGGAGCCGCAGATGACGAACGCCACCACCGGCGCCCACGGCGGGAAGCGCGCCGGCAGCGGCGTGTTGGCCGCGAGCGCCGCCGACGCCGCGTAGGCGATGGCGATGCCGACCGCGCCGCCCAGGCACGACAGCAGCGTCGACTCGATCAGGAACTGCATGACGATGTCGCGCTGCCGCGCGCCCACCGCCTTGCGCACGCCGATCTCGCGCGTCCGTTCGACCACGCTCACCAGCATGATGTTCATGATCACGATGCCGCCGACGATCAGCGAGATGCCGACGACGAATAGCGCGACGCTGAAGATCGTCGCCGTCAGGTTGCGCCACAGCGAGTTGATGCCCTCGGCGGTCACCAGGCTGAAGTCGTCGACGTCGCCGGGCTGCAGGTGGTGCCGCGCGCGCAGCACCGAACGCACCTCGTCGATCGCCGTCTCCATGTCGGCAGGGTCGGCGGCCTTGACGCTGATGTTGACCGAGCGGCTGCCGCCGAACAGCTTGCGGTGCAGGCGGTACGGCACCTTGACGTAGTTGTCCTGCGAGAAGCCGAGGAAGCTGCCCTTCTTGGCCGCGACGCCGACGACGGTCAGGCCGAGGCCGCGCACGCGCAGTTCCTTGCCGACCGGGTCGACGCCCGGGAACAGGCGCTCGGCGACGTCGTGGCCGAGGAAGCACACCGCCGCGGCGCCGTCGTCCTCCGTCTCGGTGATCGTGCGGCCGTCGGCGACGTCGTACGGCTCGATCGCCAGGATGTTGGGCGTCAGGCCGCCGATGTCCGTGCCGCGGATCTCGTCGAGGCCGCGCTTGAGGTCGACGGTCGCGTGCACCTCCCAGCCGACCTCGGCCGCCGACGGGCAGCGCTCGACGATCGCGCGCGCGTCGGCGGGCAGCAGCCGCCGGTTCTTGCGCACGGCGTCGAGGAACTCCTGGCGGTTGGTGATCAGCCCGAGGCGCTGCACGGTGAACACGCCCTGGCCGAGGTTCGACAGCTTCTCGCTGACGTAGGCGTTGAGGCCCTGGATCACCGCCGCCGTCGCGACGATCGCCGCGATGCCGATGATCACGCCCAGCAGCGTCAGGAACGACCGCAGGCGGTTCGCCCAGATCGACTCGACCGCCAGCCGCGTCGCTTCGCCGACGTTCACGCGCGCGCTTCCCCCGTCGGCGCGCGGCGCGGCCGGCGCTCGTCGCCGGCGATCACGCCGTCCTTGATGGTGACGACGCGGTGCGCGTGGTCGGCGATGTCGCGCTCGTGCGTGACGACGACGATGGTGTTGCCCTTGCGGTGCAACTCGTCGAACAGCGCCATGATCTCGTGCGAGGTCTTGCTGTCGAGGTTGCCGGTCGGCTCGTCGGCGAGCAGCAGCGCCGGCCGCGTGACCAGCGCCCGCGCGATGCTGACGCGCTGCCGCTGGCCGCCGGACAGCTGGTTGGGCCGGTGGTCCATGCGATCGGCGAGGTCGACCTCGCGCAGGGCCTGCTCGGCGCGCGCGCGGCGCTCGGCGGGCGGCACGCCGCCGTAGACGAGCGGCAGCTCGACGTTGCGCGCGGCGGTCGCGCGGGCGAGCAGGTTGAACGTCTGGAAGACGAAGCCGATCTCCTTGTTGCGGATGCGCGCCAGCTCGTCCTGGCCCATCTGCGAGACCAGTTGGCCGTTGAGCCGGTACGTGCCGCTGGTCGGCGTGTCGAGGCAGCCGATGAGGTTCATCAGCGTCGACTTGCCGGAGCCCGACGGCCCCATGATCGCGACGTACTCGCCGCGGCCGATCACGAGGTCGACGCCGCGCAGCGCGTGCACGGTCGCGTGGCCCATCGCGAACGAGCGCGTCAGGCCCTCGGTGCGGATGACTTCGTCGGCGGTCGCGGCCATCGGCGCAGCGCTCACTGGCCCTTCTTGCCGCGCTTCTCGTCGAGCTCGACGCGGTCCCATTCCTTGAGCGTGCGGAGCGCCTGGAACGGGCCGCTGACGACCTCGTCGCCTTCCTGCAGGCCGCCGAGCACCTCGACGTCCATGGTCTCGCCGATCACGCCGAACTCGCACGGCACGAAGCGCGCGCGGCCGTCGCGGCGCACGAACACGCCCTTGCGCTCCTTGCGCATCTGCCGCTCGGCGGCGGTCAGCTGCTTCTCGGGCTCGCCTTCGACCGGCTCCGGCGGCGGCACGTAGCGCCCCTCGGCGTCGTGCTCGAGCTCGCGCGCGGTCTGCGCCTGGAACGGCACCACCAGCGGGTCCTTGCGCGTCGCGGTGGTGATCTCGGCGGTGGCCGTGAAGCCCGGCCGCAGCTCCGGCGACGGCGACGTCAGCCGGACCACGACCTTGAACTCCTTGCCTTCCTGGTTCTGCCCGCCGCCGCCGCCGCCCGAGGAGTTGGCGGACTGGATCGGGCTCTGGCCGATCTCGGTGACCACGCCGGCGAACTTGTGGTCGCGCATGGCGTCGACCTCGACCTCGGCCGGCGCGCCGAGCTTGACGTCGACGATGTCGGCCTCGGCGACGCGGATCTCGGCCTCGATCACCGACATGTCGGCGATGGTCATCAGCGTGGCGATCGGGTTGCTCTGGATGCCGGGCACCGCGCGCTCGCCCTTCTCGACGTTGAGCTTGGTGATCAGGCCGCCGAGCGGCGCCTTCAGCACGGTCTTGCCGAGCACGTCGGCCGCGCGCGCGAGGCCGGCCTTGGCCGCGTCGAGCCGGCGCGAAGCCGCGTCGCGCAGCGCCTTCGACGCCTCGACGCGCGTCATCGACGCGGTGACGTTGGCCTCGGCCTGGGTCACGCGCGCATGCGCGAGCGACAGCCGCTGCTCGGTCAGCCGCGCCTCGGCGGCGGCGATCTCGAACTCCTCGCTGCCGATCAGGCCCTGCTCGTGCAGCAGCTTCTTGCGCTCGAACGACGCCTTGGCGCGGTCGCGCGAGGTGGTCGCCTGCTCGGTCTCGAGGCGCGCGTTGGCGAGCGCGGTGCGCTCGGCGGCGAGGTTGGCCTCGGCGGTGGCGACGCCGACGTCGCCGTTGCGCGCGTCGGCCTCGGCGGCGCCGGCCTGGGCGCGCACGCTGTCCTCCTCGGCCTTGAGCTGCAGGTCGTCGAGGCGGAGCAGCACGTCGCCCTGCTTGACCGCGTCGCCTTCGCGCACGCGCAGCTCGGTGATCACGCCCGCGACCTCCGCCTGGATGTCGACGAACTCCTTGGCGCGGATCTCGCCGGTCGCCGACACGATCGAGCGCAGCGACGGCGCGCGCTCGACCTTGGCGGTGACGACCAGCGTCGGGGGCTTCGGCTGGAAGCTCTTCCAGGCGAAGTAGCCGCCGGAGCCGGCGACGACGAGGAGCAGGACGACGGTCGAACGGTTCATGCCGGAGGGGGTCGGGCCGCGGCGGCGGGCGGCGCGCGAGGGCCGCAGGTGGCCGACCGCGCGCCGGTCCTGCCGACGCTGCGACGAGTGTCGCGCGCGGACGGCGGCCGGGCGCGCATGATGCGCCGCCGGCGCGCCTTATTTCCACCGCGCGGCGGCGAATCGCCGGCCGTCAGCGCCCCTGGCCGAAGAACAGGAACAAGCTGACGCCCTCGCCCTCGGCGAAGCCGGCGCCGAGCACG
>JBEITC010000299.1:0-5076 GCA_040375075.1 Planctomycetota bacterium
GCCGCCGCCGCCGGGCGCGGTCATCCGCGGCCGTTCCGGCGCAGGGTCGGCGGCGTCCGGCCACGCGAACGCATCCGCGCTCCAGTCGATCGCGCCGGAGTCGAGGCGCACGCGGCAGCGGCCCAGGCCAGCGATGCGCAGTTCGCGCGCGATCCACGTCGTCTGCGTGCGCAGGTAGTCGTGCACCTCGACGTCGCCGTTCGGTCCCGCGAAGCGGCTCGGCAGCAGCGTGCCCGGTCGCAGCGTCACGCGCGTCGTCGCGCCGCCGGCGTCGACGACGTCGAACGTGCTCCCGTCGACGCGCTCACAGCGCACGGCGCGGTGCAGCGGCCCGAACGCCGCCGCGTCGAGCAGCGTCCGCAGCGCGCGCGCCTCGTCCTGCTGCGGCGTCGTCGCCGCCGCGGCGCCGTCGAGCCGCCGGACCTCGTCGCCGCGCAGCACGAACAGTCCCGTGCTCGACTGCGCGCGCAGGCGCTCGGGCAGTTCGACGAAGGCATGGACCACGCGGCCATCGGCCAGCGTCACCGTCGCCGCGAGCCGCGCCATCGCTCCGCGCAGCGGCGCGTGGCACTCGTCCAACACGGCCGCGGCGAGCCGTTCGCCCGGGATCGCCGCCAGATCGACCGCGCGCGGCGTCGCCGCTGGCGCGACGTCGACGCCACCGTCACCGCCGCACGCTGCCAGCAGCAGCGCGAACGTCAGCGTTCGCCGCGATCGAACGTCTTGCGCCACGCCGCGACGTCGTAGCCGTGGTCCGTGCCCCCGGCAAGCTCCTGCAGCGCCTTGCGCGCGTGCAGGCGCACGTTCTGCACCGTCTCCTGCGGCGCGAGCAGGTCGACCAGCAGCGGCCATTGGTCCTGGGCCTTGATGCGGCCGACGGCGATCGCCGCGGCCATGCGGATGCGCGGCATCGGGTGCTTGAGGTACGAGCCCGCGAGCGCGCCGTCGCTGGCGACGCGGCCGAAGCCGAGGCCGCGCACGGCGCTGAGCAGCACGCCGGCAGGCAGCGTGTCACGGCCGTCGCGCAGCAGCTTGCGCCAGATCGCGAGGATCGCGTCCTGCTTGTCGACCACCTGCTGGATCTTGTGCAGCGCCCACGCCGCCTGCACGCGGCCCTCCTCGGGATGGGTGCCGCGCAGGATCACCGCCTCGAGCACGCCCGGCGGCGTCGTCGGCTGGCGCAGCACCGCGAGGCCGAACACCGCGCGGTCGACGAGGAACGGGTCCGACAGCTGCGCGCCCTGCAGGATCGTCGGCATCGCTTCCGGGTTGCTGGAGAAGCCGAGCGCTGCGAGCGCCGTGCCCTGGCCCTCGGGGTCGCTCGCGTCCGTGGCGAGCGCGACGAGCCGCGCGTACGTCTCGCCGGGCTGCGGCCGACGCTGGTCCGGCCGCGCAGCGCCGCGGTCGAGCACCGTGTCCTGGATGAGCTTGAAGAGGCGTTCGGACTGTTGGTCGGCGCGCGCCTCGCCTTGGCTCGAGACCGCCTGCGCGTAGCTCTCCATCGCCTGATCGAGGCGGATCAGCACGGCGCGGAAGTCCTTGTACTTCTCCGAGTCCTTCTCCTGCTGCGCGGCGGTGGCCGCTTCCTCGACCGCCGGCTCGCGGCGCACCTCGCCGGTCGAGGAGCAGGCAGCGAGGGCGAGCAGGAGGGGCAGCGGCAGCAGCGTCGTCGGGCGCATGGTCGGCGGTCTTGGAGGGGGATCGGGCGCAATCCTTCCCGCCGACTGCTGCCGGCGCCAGTTCTTCGCTGCGCGCGAGCGGGGTCGATCGCCCGGCGAACGTCCTGGATCCGTCGTTGTGGCGGCGCGACCGGCTCCGTAGGGTGCGGCGATGCAGCTCCTGGCCGACGACGACGTGCCGGCCTTCGCCGTCGCATACCGCGAAGTGCCGGGTGGCGCCGTCCGCGACCTGCGCGTCCACCGCGTCACCGCGTCCGGCCTGCCGTCCGGCCTGCAGGCGCTGTTCGTGACGTCCGACCTGCAGGGTTATGCCGACGGCCCGCGCGGCGCGGAGCTCGCCGGCATCGCCGTCGCCGAGGCGATGGGGCGCTACGCCGACGAGCGCGGCGTCGACCGGGCCCGGCTGGGCGTGCTGCTCGCGGGCGACCTGTTCGCCGGCGCCGACGAGAAGCAGCGGGCGATCGTCGGCGACGTGCGGCCGGTCTGGCGCGCGTTCGCGCAGCGCGCGGCGTTCGTCGCCGGCGTCGCCGGCAACCACGACGCCTTCGGCGCCAACGCCGACGACGTGCGCGCGTTCGCGTCCGAACCGGGCTTGGCGCTGCTCGACCCCGGCATGCACGGCCTCGCCGTCGCCGCCGAGTTCGCCGGCCTGCGCGTCGCCGGCGTCAGCGGCATCGTCGGCAATCCCGACCGTCCCTGGCGCCGCCGCCACGACGACTACATCGACGCGGTCGCGGCCGCGATCGGCGCCGATCCCCACGTGCTGCTGCTGCACCAGAACCCGGCGCTGCCCGGCGTGCGGCGCGACGAGCTCTCGCGGCTGACGCAGGTGCTCGCCGCCGCCGGCAACGGCGTCGTCGTCTTCGGCCACGCCTACAGCCCAGCGCCGCGCTTCGCGCTCGGCCGCTGCCAGCTGCTCGCCACCGAGGGCCGGGCCTTCTGGGTCGAGGCGATCGCGTCCGGCGGGGACGCGCCCGACGTTGGCTGGGGCAGCGGCGCGGGCTAGCGTGCCGGCGATGAGCGAGTTCCCGCCGCCGGTGCATCGGATCCGCGTCCGCTACTGCGAGACCGACCGCATGGCCGTCGCGCACCACGGCAGCTACGTGGCGTGGCTGGAGGAAGCGCGCACCGAGTGGATGCGCCTGCGCGGCAAGACCTACCGGCAGATGGAGGACGAAGGCAACCTGCTGCAGGTGGTCGAGTTCACCTGCCGCTACCACAAGCCGGTCGACTACGACGAAGTGGTGGCCATCGCCCTGCGCGTCGCCGAGCCGGGCCGCGCCGCCGTGACGCTCGAGTACGAGTGCCGCCGGGAGTCCGATGGCGCCGTCTGCGCCACGGCGCGCACCAAGCTCGCCTGCGTCGGCCGCGACGGCAAGCTGCGCCGCCTGCCGGCCGAGCTGGTCGAGCCGGGGCTGTAGCGGCCGGCGGGGGGCATCCCGCCCGGCTCGCCGGCGCGCGCGCGTTCGCGTACTCTGACGCGCCGCCGCCGCCCCATGGCCCTCTCCCCCGAAGTCGCCTTCGAGCAGCACCGCGAGCGCCTGCTCTCGGTGATCTACCTGCGCATGGGGCCGGCGCTGCGCACGCGCATGGATCCGGAGGACGTGCTGCAGGAGGTCGCCATCGAGGCGGTCAACTACTGGCACACGCTGTCGGACGAAGCCAACGCCGGCGCGTGGCTGGTGACGCTCGCGCGCCGCAAGGTCGCGTGCATCATCCGCGACCAGATCGGCGTCGCCGCGCGCGACCCGCGCCGCGAGCACGCGGTGAAGACCGACCTGCCGATCGCGGACCGCCGCTCGGGGCCGGTCACGCACGCCGACCGCAAGGACCGGCTGCAGCTGCTCGCCGACGCGATGGAGAAGCTGTCGGAGGACCACCGCGAGGTCCTGATCATGATGCAGATCGAGGGCCGGTCGGCGCGCGAGGTCGCCGAGCACATGGGACGAACGGAGAACGCCGTGTACCTGCTCGCCAGCCGCGCGCTGGAGAAGCTGCGCCGCGAACTCAAGCCGTGAGCGCTGCCGCCGAAGACCCGCGCCGCGACGACGAGGCGCCGGACGACGCGGACCTGCGCATGGCCGAGGCCTTGCGCGACGACGAGTCGGCGGCGTCGCTGCGGGCGGCGATGCGGCAGGGCACGACGCCGGTCTCGGAGTCGCTGCGCGGCCGCCTCGACGCGCTCGACCTGCTGCGGCAGGTCGCCGGCGGCGCGGTCGGCGAGACGCCGGCGCGCGTCGGCCCGTACCCGATCAAGGGCGTGCTCGGCCGCGGCGGCATGGGCACGGTCTACCTCGGTTGGCAGGAAGACCTCGAACGCGAGGTCGCCGTCAAGGTCCTGTCGCCGCAGTTCTCCAGCGACCCGACGATGCAGAAGCGCTTCCGCGCCGAAGCGCGCGCCACCGCGGCGCTGCACCACCGGCACATCGTGCCGATCTACGACTACGGCGAGGCGGGCGGCGTCCTGTACTTCGCCATGGAGCGCGTCGACGGCATGAGCCTCGACAAGCACATCGCCGCGACGCGCCGCGTCGGCAAGAAGCCGATGGCGTTGCTCGAGGCCGCGCGGCGCTTCGCCGGCGTCGCCGACGCGCTCGGCCTCGCGCACCGCAACCACCTGCTGCATCGCGACGTCAAGCCCGGCAACCTGCTGGTCGCGCGCGACGGCACGCTGGCGCTCACCGACTTCGGCCTCGCCAAGGCGCTCGATCGCGCGTCGATGCACCTGACGTCGAAGGGCGGCGGCTTCCTCGGCACGCTGCACTACAGCTCGCCCGAGCAGGCGCTCGGCGCCGACCTGACGCCGGCGAGCGACCTCTACTCGCTCGGCGTGACGATCTTCGAGGCGGTGACCGGCGAGCTGCCGCGTTCGGCGTCGACGACCGAGGCGATGCTCAACGAGATCCTGCACGGCGTGCCCAAGCGCCTGCGCGACTGCGTGCCGCGGCCGCCGCGCGACCTCGAGGCCGTGCTCGACAAGCTGCTCGCGCGCGAACCGGCGGATCGTTACCAGGACGGCGAAGAGCTCGCGCGCGACCTGCGGCGCATCGCCGATGGCGAGCCGGTGCACATCCGGCGCCTGCCGCTGCCGGTGCGCGTCTGGCGGCGCATGCGCAAGAACCCCGTGCTGTCCGGCGCGCTCGCGGCGGCGGCGGCGCTGGCGCTGCTGACGGTCGTGCTGCTCGGCGTGCTGCGCAAGGAGCAGGTGCAGGGCCTCGCGCTGCGGCATCGCGCCGAACTGGTCGAGATCGGCAAGCTCGTCGGCGAGGAGCGCGGCGACGTCGCCGGGCCGATCGGCCTGATCGCGGCGTTGACCGGCGTCGAGCACGAGCCGGCGGCGCCGAGCGCCCGCGTCCAGGCGGAGTTCGCGCGCGCCGCCGCGGCCGACCCGGACGAC
>JBEITC010000569.1:0-2217 GCA_040375075.1 Planctomycetota bacterium
CGCCGGGCGCGACGCGGCCGGCGGTGCGCGCGCCGCGGCCGAACTGGCGGTGGTTCTCGGCCATCCCGTCGCCGCCGCGCCCGATGCGGTCGCGTTGGCGCGGTCCGTCGACGCGCTCGTCGTCGCTGCGCCGGTCGGCGGCCACCTCGCTGGCCTCGATGCCGCGCTCGCCGCTGGCGTGCCATGCCTGTGCGAGAAGCCGCTGGTCGACGCCGCCGATGCCGCGGCGGGGCTGCAGCGGGTCGCCGCCTTCCGAGCGCGTGGCCTGCTGCTCGCCGAGAACTGCCAGTGGCCGGAGGTCCTGCCCGCACTGCGCGCGCTGCATCCGTCGGCCATGCGCGCGCCGGTGCGCTCGGTGGCGATGGGGCTGTCGCCGGCCGAACCTGGATCCGCGATGGTCGCCGATTCGCTCTCGCACGTGCTCAGCGTCGTGCAGGCGGTCGCCGACCTGCCGGCCGACGCGCTGCCGACGAACGTGCGCCAGAGCGACCCGTCGCCGTCGGCGACCGCCAACGTCGTCGCGTTCTCCGTGCCGGCGCGCGGTGGCGCCGTCGAAGTGGAACTGCGCCTCCAGGTCTGCCCGACGCAGCCGCGGCCCGCGTGGCTGGCGATCGACGGCCTCCGCATCGACCGCCGCATCGACCCCGGCTACCGCATCGCGTTCGTCGCACCGGATGGGCGCGCGGTCGCCGCCGAGGACCCGCTCTGGCGCTTGGTGTATGGTCTGCGGCCCCTCCTGCCACGCGCCCCACGTGAACGAACCGACGCCTTCGCCGACGCCGTCGCCCTCCGCATCCGCCTCTACGCCGCCGTCCTCGGCGCGCTCGGCGGCTGACGCCCGCCGCGTCGAGACCGTCCACGACTTCGCCCAGAAGCTGCAGCAGCCGTCGCTGTGGAGCAAGGTCGTCGACTACGTCGACTGGCAGCGCGCGCGCCGCGCCGCCGCCGTGAACGGCGAGGTCGAGCCGGATCTGCCGGACCTCGCGCCGCTGTCGATCAACCTCGACCTCACCACGGCGTGCAACTACAAGTGCGACCACTGCATCGACTGGGACATCCTCAACAGCAAGGAGAAGCACGAGGACCAGGAACTGCGTGACGCGATCGCCAAGATGGCCGACCGCGGCCTGCGCAGCGTCATCCTGATCGGCGGCGGCGAGCCGACGCTCTATCCGGGCTTCGTCGCGTTCGTGCAGTTCCTCAAGGAGCGGAAGCTCGCGGTCGCCGTGGTCAGCAACGGCAGTCGCGGCGACCGTCTGCTGCAGGCGGCGCCGTTCTTCACCGCCGGCGACTGGGTCCGCCTGTCGCTCGACTCGGGCAGCAACGAGGTCTTCCGGCGCATGCACAACCCGGCGAGCGCGACGCTCACGCTCGACGAGATCTGCGGCTGGATCCCCAGGATCAAGGCCGCCAACCCGGCGCTGCAGATGGGCTTCTCGTTCGTCATCACGTGGAAGGGCGGCAGCCGCGGCGACGTGAAGATCGTCGAGAACATCCACGAGATGGTGATGGCGAGCCGGCGCGCGTCGGACGCGATGTTCGACTACATCTCGTTCAAGCCGTTCCTCGAGCGCCAGGAAGACGGCGCCGAGGTCATGGATCCGGCGAAGTCCGAGTCCGAGCTGCAGGCGGTCATCGCCCGCATCAAGCAGAACCTCGCCGAGGCGCGCGCCGCCGTGCGGCCGGACTTCCGCGTGCTGGCGAGCACCAACCTGCGCGTGCTGATGGACGGCACGTGGCGCGACTACACCAAGCAGCCGAAGACCTGCCACATGCAGATGCTGCGTCAGGTCGTCACGCCGCTCGGCACGTTCAACTGCCCGGCGCATCGCGGCGTGCAGAAGGCGGAGGTCGGCGGCAAGGCGTTGTGGCAGGTGCCGCCGGCGGCGCAGCACGCGACGGCGAAGCTGCTGAACGACTTCGACGCCAGCCACGAGTGCAGCCAGGTCACCTGCCTCTACCACAGCACCAATTGGTGGATCGAGGAGCTGATCGAGGCCGGCAAGGACCTGCCGCGGCAGGCGCCCGGCGCCGAGCGCCAGGACTGGTTCCTGTAGCGGCGTCGACTGGCGGCGACGTCAGCCGGCCAGCCCGCGCAAGAGCCCGCACGCGACGCCGAGCGCCATCGCCGCGAGCGCACCGAGGCGCCGCGTCGCCAGCAGCGCGAACGCGCCCGTCGCCAGGATCGCGGCCGCGACGTCGACGCCTTCGCCGCCG
>JBEITC010000541.1:0-2503 GCA_040375075.1 Planctomycetota bacterium
AGCGGGGGGCGCTCGCCGGCTTCCCGGCGACGGGGGGCGCACGGCCCGGGTTCCTCCGCGCGTGCCCGCCGCCGGGTGGCGACGGCGCGGACAAGGTTCCTCTTTACCTCTCGGGGCCGCTTCGCTAGTGTGTCGCCCCCGATTCGCTGCGGGGTCGTAGCTCAGTTGGTAGAGCGACGCGTTCGCAATGCGTAGGTCAGGGGTTCAACTCCCCTCGACTCCACCAGTAGAAGCCTCCGGTCGGCAACGACCGGAGGCTTTTCTTTTTCCCGCGCGCACTTCCGCCGCCCCGTGGTGCGTCGAAGTCGCGGCGCCGCCGCAGCCAAGAAGCGCTCCAGGCTGGCGACGCGTCGGCCTGGAAACGCCGCGCGGCGCCCGTCCCCGAGGAGCGAGCGCCGCGCGCAGGCCGTCGCTCCGGCGACGGCGGTCGGTTTGCGGCCTGGGGCCGATGGCGGGCCGGTCGGCTCAGAGGTTGCCGATCATGCCGTCGATGCCGTTCGCCGTGATCGCGCCGAAGGCGTTGACGGTCGGCACCTGGAACACCGCCGACGTCGTGTAGACGTGCACGTTCAGCAGCGTCGGGTTGTTCGGGATCGGCAAGACGAAGGTGTGTCCCGCGGTCGGGGACACCAGCCAACCGCCCGTGTAGTCGAGCGACGCGCGCAGGCCGCAGCCCGGGGCGCCGAGGAAGAACAGGTCGTTGATGCCCGGGTCGCTGAGACCGAACACGTCGACGCCGAGGATGCCCGTCGGCGGGATGTTGTTGACCGTCAGGTTCCAGTTGGTGCCGACGACCGGACGGGACGTGGCGCTGATGCCGAGCGGCAGGACGTCGACCGGATCGACCGTGAACGTCGTCGGCAGCGTCGCCGAGATGTCGCGGTTGCCCGGATCGGCCGAGGCGCCACCCGGCGAGTAGCCGACGAGGTAGCCGATGCCGGAGCCGCTGAGCGTGCCCCACACGAAGTGCACGTTGCCGCTGGCGGTGTCGAACTGCAGCTGGAAGGTCTCCGGGTTGGTCGTGCCGTAGCTGTAGACGCCGTCCCAGGTGACGTAGGCGATGCTGCCGACTTCCTCGAACTTCACTTGGCCGCTGCCGGCGACGCTCGGGTTGAAGTCGTGCCACATCCACCAGCCGGTGTACGTCGCGGCGAGGAAGTTGGCGACGTTGGGGAAGTACGCCGTGCCGTTGCCGGTGGCGTCGACCGAGACGTAGCCGTTCGAGCAGACCGACAGCGTCGTCGTGGCGCCGCCGACGTAGGGCAGCGGCGAGGTCAGGGTCACGGTCGTCTGCGCGTCGTCACCGAGCGTCAGCGCGGTCGCCGTGGCGCTCGGCGGCACGAACGTCGTGATGCCGGGCAGCGTGATGTAGCCCGTGCCGTTGTAGAGCATCGACATCGACGAGTTGGCGAGGTCGATCGAACCGGCCGTGAACAGCTCGTAGAACGACGCGAACTGGCGGATGCAGCCCTGGCCGATCGACGTGTTCGTCGCGATGACCGTGCCGCCGCCGCCGCCGCCCGGGCCGTTGACGTTGAGCGAGAACGTGCCCGTGTTGCTGTTCCAGCCGCCGACGCGGATGTAGTACGTGCCCGCCCCCGGCAGTGGCACGGACAACGACGATTGGGTCGACGCGCACGCGTCGTCGTTGCAGCCGAGGCTGACGAGACCGCCGCAGCCGGCGGCGCCGTCGAGGATCTCGACGCAGCTGTCGTAGCTGGCGAGGCCGCAGGTGTCGACCTGCAGCGTGCCGGCCGCGCCGGCGACGTACAGGAACCAGACGTCGTTGCCGCCCGCAGCGCACGGCCACGGCGACGACGTGGTCGCGCCGATGTTCGTGTACGGGCCGTTCACGCCGTTGGCGACGACGATCGCGCTGGCGCAATCGTCATTCGGGATCTGGGCGAGCAGGTTGCCGGCGAGAGACGCGGCAACTGCGACGGAGAGCAGGCGGGGATGGATCATGGCAGGACCGAGACGAAGGACACGGGTGTGCTGGCGCGGGCATCGAGACCAGCTCGCAGGGCCGCCGCATTGCGGCCGCGGTTGCGATCCGGCCAAGATTAGCTCGTCGCCCGGTCACCTGGCGACGTTGCGGCCAAATCCGGCGCTGGCGCCTGTGCCGTGTCTGCAAGGCGGGCCAGAAACGCCGCGCGGCGCCCGCCCCTCGAGGAGCGAGCGCCGCGCGCAGGCCGTCCCTCCAGCGGACGGCCACGAGTTCACCTGCTCACAGGTTGCCGATCATGCCGGCGATGCCGTTTGCGGTGATCGCGCCGAGCGCGTTGACCGCCGGCACCTGGAACACCGCGGACGTGGTGTACAGGTTGAGGTTGATCAGCGACGGGTTGCTCGGGATCGCCAGGCTGTACGTGTGCGTCGGACCAGCGACGAACCACGCGACCGTGACGTCCAGCGACGCGCGCAGGCCGCAGCCCGGAGCGCCGAGGAAGAACAGGTCGTTGATGCCCGGGTCCGCGAGGCCGAACACGTCGACGCCGAGCAG
>JBEITC010000297.1:0-5126 GCA_040375075.1 Planctomycetota bacterium
CGCTGGCCGCCGCCGCCGTCGGCCAGGACGACCTTCGCGACCTCGTCGTCACGACCAAGGGCAAGCAGCTGCGCGGCCGCGTCGCCACGCCGTTCGCCGCCGACGAGCTCGTCGTGCAGCAGGGCGGCAAGCGGATCCGCGTCGCGCGCGCCGACGTCGCCTCGACCGCGACGGTCGCCGATCAGCTCGCCGCGTGGCTCGATCGCCGCGCGCGCCTGCAGAGCCAACCGGCGGCGCAGCGCTTCCTGGTCGACGAGGCCGCGCAGAAGGGCATGCACGGCCTCGCGCGCGCGCAAGCGCTGTGGCTGGCGCTGACGCAGGACGACGCCACGGCGCACGCCCGCCTCGACCACAAGAAGGGCAAGGACGGCTGGCTCTGGCGGCACGGAAAGAAGCTGCTGCCGCGCCCCGAGTGGGACGCGGCGATCGCCGCCGATGGCCTCGAACTCGTCGGCGAGCGCTTCGTCGTGCGCGGCGGCGCGCGACCGCTCGACGAGGTCCTCGCGCTGTTCGACCTCGAGCGGCTCGGCGCGCACGTGATGGCGACGTTCGGCCGCGAGCTCGGCCTGCGCGAGGCGCTGCAGCCGGTGCGCGTCGTCGTCGCGGCGAGTCCGGGCGCGTTCCCGAAGTGGGGCTTCGCGCCGGTCCCGTACTTCGTGCCAGCGCCGCACGGCGACGAGGCGCGCACGTTCCACTGCGGGCAAGCGCGACCGGACCGGCTGTTCTTCGTCGGCGCGCAGGGCCTGCTGTACCGCACGCTCGTCGGCGAGGTCGACCGCGCCAACGACCGCGACCGCGTCTGCCCGTGGCTCGAGATCGGGCTTGGCATGACGCTCGAACGCAGCTTCGCCGGCGACGCCGGCTTCGCCGCGCCCGGCCCGCACCGCGAGCTCGCGGCGACGGCGTGGCGGGCGCAGCGGCGGGCCTTCGACCTCGAGAACCTGCTGCACCTGCCGATGCACGCGTGCTTCTACCTGCAGGACGACGCCGCCACCGCCGTGCACTGGAGCTGTGCCGAAGCCTTCGTCGCGTGGCTGCTCGATCCGCAAGCGCAGCCGCCGCGGCGCGCGGCGTTCCTGCGGTTCGCGGCGCAGGCGCTCGGCGCGCGCAAGGGCGACAGCAGTTCGGCGTTCGACGCCGCGATGGGCGCGCCGGTCGAGTCGCTCGACGCGCCGTGGCGACGCTGGCTCGAGGCCACGGCCCGGCGGTGACGGCGCGGCGACCGGCGCTTCGACTCGGCGAGCGCTACGGTCCGACGGTCAGGTGCAGCCGCGCCGTCGAGGCGAGGCCGGCCAACGCCGGGCACGGCGTGGCAGGCGCGTTGAGCAGCAGCCATTGCATGCCGATCACGCTGCCGACGAAGGCCGGCTGGTTGGGCACCCCCCACGGCCAGATGGCGCTGCCGCCGGCCTGCAGCACGAAGGTCCAGCTGACCGCGTCGAGGAACGTGCAGGCGCCGCAGCTGATCTCGTTGCCCGGGAAGCCGATGCCGGCGAACGCGTACGCGCCGGCCGGCGCGCCCTGCAGCCGCAGCACGAAGTTGGTGCTGCCGACGTCGAAGTCGCCGGTGCTGCTGATCGTGCCGCCGTTGCCGCACGCGCTGCCGACGACGACCGACTGCGCGACGGCGAAGCCCAGATGGTTGGCCACCGCGCGATGGCTGCCGTCGCTCGGACGGTTCTGCGTCAGCGCGCCGCCCGGCGGCGAGTAGAGGAACGACGACGAGCCGCCGCCGTCGAGGTTGATCGCGCGCCACGCGCCGAGGCCGAGGAAGACGTTGGCGAGCTCGGGCAGCGTCATGCCGACCGACCAGCCCGGCTGGCGGCCGTCGACGACGACGACGTAGAGGGTCGTGCCGGCCTGGTTCGTGCCGACCGCCGTGCGCGGGTTGCGCACCAGCGGCTCGACGCGCGCGGTCGCGCCGGTGTTGGCGCCGTCGGTGACGAGCAGCGTGCCGGGCACGGTGTCGGTGGAGCTCGGCCCGACGCCGGCGACCGCCCACTGCGCCGCCGCCGCCTGCGCGGAAGTGATGTTGCCGATCGTCGCGATGCGATTGGGCGCGAAGACGATCGCCGGGTCCGGCAAGGCGCCGAACTGGCGCACGGGCGAGACCAGCGCGCCGTTGCTCTTGCTGAGCCCGATGACGTCGGCGTTGGTCGCGTTCAACGCGCCGAAGAAGTTGGCGTTGATCGACAGCCGGTTGCCCTGCTGCGTGTGCCAGCTCGACGTCGTGCGCAGCGTCGCTTCGTAGGTCTGCAGCGGCGCCAGCGGCGCCGTGACGCGGAGCTCGAGCCGCGGATCGGTGAGGTCGACGACCGCCGTGAAGCCGCGCGCCGTGCCGCCGCCGGTGGCCCAGACCTGCGCCGAGACCGTGATCTGGGCGGTCGCTGCGGTGGCGAGCAAGGCCGTGGCCAGCAGGGCGCGGAACGTCATGCGAGGAGGTTACCCCGCGCCCGCGCGCCGGGGACAGCCGCCGGGGCGCGGGCTGCGGTCCGGCGCACGACGGCGCTGGCGCCACACGCCCGTCCTACCGGCGTCAGGCGCGCGCAGCGGCCGCGCAGCGCGCGAGCGCCTCGCCGTCGAGCCGGCACACGCGCCAGTCGGACAGCACGCGCGCGCCCTGCTTCTCGTAGAAGCCGATCGCCGGCGCGTTCCAGTCGAGCACCTGCCAGTCGAGGCGCGGGCAACCGCGCTGCACGGCGACGGCCGCGACGGCGCGCAGCAGCGCGAGGCCGATGCCATGGCCGCGCAGCTCGGGCACGACGAACAGGTCCTCGAGATGCAGGCACGGCTCGGTGCGGAACGTCGAGTACGTCGGGAAGAACAGCGCGAAGCCGACGGGCTCGCCGTCCCAGCGGGCGATCAGCGCGCCACACGCCGGTTGCGGCCCGAACAGGTCGCGGCGCAGGCGCGCCTCGCTGACGTCGAGCTGGCTCTCGAGGTGCTCGTAGCGCGCGAGCTCGCGGATGAAGCGCGCGACCAGGGCTTCCTCGCCGGGCGCGGCAGGTCGGACGTCGAGGCGCTCGGCGGCGGTCATGACGACGGCGGCGCGCGGCGCCGCCTGCGGCTCAGACGCGGTAGGTGATGCGGCCGCGGCTCAGGTCGTACGGCGACAGCTCCACCGTGACGCGGTCGCCCGGGATGATGCGGATGTAGTTCTTGCGCATCTTGCCGGAGATGTGGGCGAGGACGATGTGTCCGCCATCCACCTGGATGCGGAACTTGGTGTTGGCGAGGGTCTCGACGACCGTGCCATCCAGGACAATCGCTTCTTCTTTGGGCACAAATACTCCAGTGGCGGCCAGGATCGGCCGGCGCGCGCGCCGCCACGGGCGCACGGGCCGGGCCGTGCGGATCTAGGCCACACAGCGGGGCGAGGAGTCTACGGCCACGGCGGCCGGACGATCAAGCCGCCCCCCGCACACCGCCGCGCCGTGGCGCACGGCGGCCGCGCCCGCCAGGATTGCGCGCATGGCACGCCAGCCCCGTCGCCGCGGCGACGCCGCCGAGCGCTTCGACCGCGGCTACTACGACCGCTTCTACCGCGATCCGCGCACGCGCGTCAGCGACGCGCAGGCGGTGGGCAAGCTCGCTGCGCTGACGAAGGCCTGGGCCGACTGCCTCGGACTCGAGGTGCGCTCGATCCTCGACCTCGGCTGCGGCCTGGGCCACTGGCGGACGGCGGCGCGCCGCAAGTGGCCGCGCGCGAGCTACCACGGCGTCGAGTGGTCGCGCCACCTGTGCGACGAGCTCGGTTGGACGCACGGCTCGATCGTCGACTTCGACCCGCGGCGCGCGTTCGGCGGCGATCGCTTCGACCTCGTCGTCTGCCAGGGCGTGCTGCAGTACCTCGACGACCGCGAGGCGGCGGCCGCGCTGCGCAACCTCGCGCGCTGGACCGGCGGCCTGCTGTTCCTCGAGGCGCTGACCGACAAGGACTGGCGCGAACGCTGCGACCGCGACCGCACCGATGGCGACGTGCGCCTGCGCACCGCCGCGTGGCACCGGCGCCGCCTCGACCGCGACTTCACGCTGCTCGGCGGCGGCGTGTTCGCCGCCAAGCGCGCGGGCTTCCCGTTCTTCGAACTGGAGACCGCGTAGCGCATGGACTTCTTCGATCACCAGGAGGTGGCGCAGCGCGCGACGAAGCGCCTCGTCGTGCTCTACACGCTGGCCGTGCTCGCGATCGTCGGCTGCGTCGACCTCGCCGCCGTCGTTTCGTACGCGCTCGCCACCGGCAAGGACCCGAACCACGGCCTGTTCCTCGCCGGCTCGGCCATCGGCACCCTCGCGGTGGTCGGCATCGGCGCGGCCATGCGCGTCGGCGAGTTGCGCCGCGGCGGCTCGGCGGTCGCGCAGCTGCTCGGCGGCCGGCCGGTGCCCTTGCGGCCCGACGACGACAAGGAGCGCATGCTGCGCAACGTCGTCGAAGAGGTCTCGCTCGCCTCGGGCACGCCGCTGCCCGCGATCTTCGTGCTCGACGACGAGCGCGGCCTCAACGCCTTCGCCGCCGGCTGGACCCCGGACGACGCCGCGATCGCGGTCACCCGCGGCTGCCTCGACGAGCTGGGTCGCGACGAGCTGCAGGGCGTGATCGCGCACGAGTTCAGCCACGTCCTCCACGGCGACATGCGGCTCAACATCCGCCTGATGGGCACGCTCGCCGGCATCGTCTGCCTCGCGACGATCGGCCGCCTGCTGCTGCGCGCCGGCAGTCGCGTCGGCGGCAATCGCAGGAACGACGGCGCGCCGCTCGCCGTCTTCGGCGTGCTGCTGATCGTCATCGGTTGGATCGGCGTGCTGTTCGCGCGGTTGATCCAGTCGGCGGTCTCGCGCCAGCGCGAGTACCTCGCCGACGCGAGCGCGGTGCAGTACACGCGCAATCCGCTCGGCATCGGCATGGCCCTGGCGCGCATCGGCGACCGCAGCGCGCGCGTGCGCCACCCGCGCGCGGAAGAGGCGAGCCACATGCTGTTCGCCGACGGCGTCAGCGGGTTCCTCGGCGGCATGTTCGCGTCGCATCCGCCGATCGAAGCGCGCATCGCCCGGCTGCTGCCCGGCTTCCAGGTCGAGCCGCGCAAGCGACGCTCGCTGCAGGAGGGCGTCGCCGCGCTCGCGCCGCAGGC
>JBEITC010000003.1:0-37247 GCA_040375075.1 Planctomycetota bacterium
CCGTCCATCCTGTCGGCATGGCCCCCATCGACTACAAGCAGGCCGGCGTCGACTACGGCAAGATCGACCCGCTGAAGATCCAAGCGCAGCAGGCCGCGGCGGCGACCGCGGGCAACCTGCGCCGCCACGGCCTGCAGGAAGTCGGCGCCTCGCGCGGCGAGTCGGCCTACCTCGTCGACTGCGGCGACTTCTACCTCGCCTCGATCACCGAGTGCCTGGGCACCAAGGCGCTGGTCGCCGACGCGACGCGCAAGGTCACCGGCAGGACGTACTACGACCAGATCGCGCAGGACACGCTGGCGATGGCGATCAACGACCTGATCACCGTCGGCGCGACGCCGGTGTCGGTGCACGCGTACTGGGCCGCCGGCGGCAGCGCGTGGTTCGACGACGCGCAGCGCGCCAAGGACCTCGTCGACGGCTGGCGCGCTGCCTGCGACGCGTGCGGCGTCGCCTGGGGCGGCGGCGAGACGCCCGCGCTGGCCGGCGTCGTCGCCGACGACCGCATCGACCTCGCCGCGTCGTGCGTCGGCCTCGTGCGGCCGAAGGCCCGGCTGACGCTCGGCGAACGGCTCGGCCCCGGCGATGCGATCGTGCTGCTCGGCAGCTCGGGCATCCACGCCAACGGCGTCTCGCTCGCCCGCAAGCTGGCCGAGCGCCTGCCCGCCGGCTACGCGACCAAGCTGCCGAGCGGCGCGTTGTTCGGCGAGGCGCTGCTGGCGCCGACCGTGCTGTACAGCCCGGTGACCGAAGCGCTCGCCAAGGCCGGCATCGTGCCGCACTACCAGGCCAACATCACCGGCCACGGCTGGCGCAAGGTGATGCGCCACGGCAAGGAACTGACCTACCGCTTCCATGTGCTGCCGCCGGTGCCGGAGGTGCTGCAGTTCCTGCAGCAGCAGACCGGCAGCGACGACCGCGCCGCGTACGGCAACCTCAACATGGGCGCCGGCTACGCGCTGTTCGTCGCCGCCGCCGACGCCGCGCGCACGGTCGAGATCGCCCGCGCCGCCGGCGTGCAGGCCTGGGCCGCGGGCACGGTCGAGGCCGGGCCGAAGCAGGTCGTGCTGGAGCCGCTGCAACTCGTGTTCGGCGGCGACGACCTGCACGTGCGGGCCTGACGGCGCGCGCGGCCAGCTGTCTACGGCGATCGCTGCGCCACGCACGGTCGCGCGCGGCTTCGACGGTGCAGCCTGCATGCGATCGCTCGCCGTCGCCGTGGGGCCGCAGTCGCGCACCGGAGGCGGTCGCAGACCCCACGCAAGCAACGCCGCGCCCGCGATTCGCGCCGCGCATGCAGCAGCCCCGCGCAGCCGACGCTCCGCGCCGGACGCCTGATGGCCGCAGCCGCTCCGTCGCAACGCGCGGCGCACGGGAACATGGCCTCAATCACCGCCCCCGGGGTTGCCTCGCCGCGCGCAGCCGCCGACCATCGTCGCCTCGCATGCGCGCCATCGTCCGCCTCCTCGCCGCGTCGCTGACTCCGATCGCCGTCGCCGCCGCCCAGGTGCCGCCCGGCGCGCCGATGCCCAAGGACCTGTCGCTCGAGACCGTCGTGCCCGAGCAGGGCGCGGCGAAGGTGCGCTGGCAGACCGGCAAGGACGCGCTCGCCGCCAACGACGCGACGGCGGCGCAGAAGCACCTGCTGGAAGCGCTGCAGTTCCATCCGTCGGCGGCGGCGATCCTCTTCGACCTCGCGCTGGCGTGGCGCGGCGACGCCGACTTCGCGCCGCTGTGGGCCGAGCGCTTCGTGCGCGCGGCCGCCGACGCGCAAGGCAAGCTCAAGCTCGACGCGGCGCAGAAGAAGGCGGCCGCGGCCGGCGGCTTCGAAGCGACGCTGAAGCCCGCGCTCGACCTCGCGGCGCTGCGCGCGGCGGCGATCGCGGAGATCGCGCGCTACGTCGACAAGCAGAAGGCGACGCCGAAGCAGAACGGCGTGCGCGCGCCGCTGGTGCGCTGGGCCTCCGAGCTCCTGCTCGAGCTCGGCGTCGGCGCGCCGGGCGCGCTCGGCGCGGCAGCGCCCGCGGTCGAAAAGGTGCAGGCCGCTTTCGAGCCCGACTACGACGCGATCTTCGCGTCGCTCGCCAAGGTGCTGGCCAAGAAGGCCGACGCCAAGGCGCTGGACCCCAAGGCCGCGCCGCGCACCGGCGCCGACGCCGATCCGACCAAGGTCGAGGACCAGCGCGTGCGCGCCGCGCGCATCCTCGTCGGCCTGCGTCGCCAAGCAGGCATCAAGGACCTCAAGGGCCCGCCGGGCCGCGACCCGGGCAAGGCCGGCGAAGAGGCCGCGCGCGTGCTCGCCGAGCAGAGCCAGCAGCCGATGCTGCCCGCCAAGGTCTGGACGGTCGCCGAGCTCGAAGCTCTCGACGCGCCGGCCCAAGAGGCGTTCACGCAGGCGCACCGCGATTGGCGCAGCCCGGGCGTCGCCACGAGCCCGACCGGCAAGTACCGCGTCGAGACCAACTGCGGCTACCACACGCTGCTCGGCACCGCGCGCACGATCGAGCTGCACCACGCGCGGCTGATCGCGCACTACGGCCAGGATCCGTTCGGCGACCGCACGGGCCTCGTGCGCATCGTGCCGGTGCAGAGCGACATGGAGACCGAGGGCACGCCGTTCTGGTGGGCCGGCGGCTTCCAGTCCGGCGACCGCACGACGGTGCGCTTCGCGTGGGGCAACATCCCCGGCCTCGGCCGCACGCTGACGCACGAACTGACGCACCGCTTCGACGGCGTGCTCAAGCCGTTCCTCGGCGCGTGGTACGCCGAAGGCCACGCCAGCTGGACCGGCGGCCACTACAGCAAGATGGCCGACAAGGACTTCGTCGACGACTTCCTGCAGGTCGGCACCGTCGCGCACACCTACTACAAGGGCTACGGCGGCCGCGATCGCTTCGAGAAGCTGTTGAAGGGCGAGATCGAGGAGTACCGCGACAACTACTTCGCGGGCTACACCCTGTACGCGTTCCTGCGCAGCTATCCGCCGGGCGCGCCGCGCTACCGCTCGGCGCTGGCGACGTACGAGAAGAACGCGCGCGCTGGCGGCAAGGATCCGGTCGGCTACTTCGCGTCGTCGTTCGCCGACGGCAAGGAAGGCCGGCCGAAGACGTTCGACGAGGTGTTCAAGGACTGGGAGACGTTCACGCGCGGCTGCTACGACTTCCTCGACGAGCGGCGCCGCGGCCCGCAGAACGACTGGGTCGGCCGCTACGGCGGCCTCGGCCCGGGCGACACCGCGCCGATGGTCATGGACGAACTGACGTGGACGTGGTCGCGCGCGCACGCCGAGCCGTTCTTCGGCCAGGAGCACGCGATGGCGGCTGCGCTGCTGCTGCACGAAGTCGGCGACCACGACGGCGCGATCGCCGCCGGCCTGTGGTCGCTCAACGTCGATGGTTGGCGGCCGGAGACGGCCAACGCGGTGCTCGCGGGGCTGCGCGCCGGCAAGGCGCAGGACGCGGCGCAGGCGTTCGCGGTGGTCGCTGGACGCCACTTCCCGGCGCTCGCGCCGAAGGACGCCCCGCTGCTCGCCACCGCGTTGCCGAAGACCAAGGCGTACCTCGATGCGCTCGCCGGCCAGGCGCAAGCCTTCGCCACCGCGGCGCCGACGTCGGCGGCCGCGCTGGTCGAGGACCACGGTCGCGTCGCCGCGCTGCTGGCGCTACCGCGGCTCGTAGGCCTGCCGCGCGGCGCGCCGCCGCCGCTGCCGCGCAGCCTCGGCGGCTTCGGCTACGCCGAGTCGAGCCTGCTCGGCTTCGACGAACGGCGCGCCGCCGGGCTGTGGTACGCGACCGCCGACGGCGACCTGCACGTCGGCCGCGAGAAGCCGCGCGACAGCACCGGCACGCTCGATCGCCACGCGCACCAGCGCGACGCGTTCGCGCACACCGTCGCGTGGGTCGCCCCAGGCGACTACGTCGTGCGCGGCCGCGTGCACCTGACGACGTCGTTCGCCAGCGGCGCGATCGTGCTCGGCCACACGCGCCGCGACCGCGGCATCCGCATCTCGTTCTCGTCCGGCGACTTCGACTACGCGACCGGCCGCAGCGAGACCGCGCAGAAGGACGGCTCGGTCGGCTTCTCGCTGCAAGGCATGTGGGAACGCGACGGCCAGATGCCCGACACCGCCGGCGGCCACAGCGCGTCGATCTCGCCGGACGCGCCGTGGTTCGACTTCGCGCTGCACGTGCGCGGCCCCCGGCTCATGGTCGAGATCAACGGCGAGGCGGCGATCCGCTACGCGGTCCACGACGGCACGCCGATCGAAGGCCACGTCGGCTTCGCCACCGGCATGGGCGCGATCCGCGTGCAGCAGCCGACGGTGCAGCGGCGCGACGGAGAACTCGCCGCGCTGGTCGCCGGCCTCGACCTCGCCGTGCAGCCGGACAACGGGCTCGACGAACTGCTGCTGCTGCCGGTGCGCGGCGTGCCGCTCCATCCGCTCGGCACGCTGGTGATGCTGCTGCCGAAGCCGGCGACCGAAGGCGACTCGCCGGTCGACGCGATCCCGCGCGTGCTGCCGGTGCTGTCCAAGCTGCTCGCCAACACGCACGAGCACCCGCAGGAGTGGGTCATGGCGGTGCCCAAGGCGATGCCTGCAGCCGAACGGCAGCGGGCGCAGGAGATGATCGGCGATCGGCGCAGCCGGCCGATGCCGGTGATCGAGCACCTCGTCGGCGAGCCCTTCGACGGCAGCGTGCCGTGGCTGCTGTTCGTCGACGGCCAGGGCGTGCTGCGCGCCGCCGCGGCGGCCAACGAAGTCGGCCTGCACGCCAAGGTCGGGCGCTGGGCGCGCTTGTTCCGGCCACGCGACCGCTGAGGCGCAGCGCGCGGCGCGCGCCGCCGGCGTGCGTGCGACCGCGAAGCCGGATCGAAGCGGCGCGACGCCAGCTTCGCGGTCCGCGACGGCGTCGCGCGATCGTCACGACGTCGTTGCGAAGCATGGTTTGACGGTCGCGCGACGCACGGCAGCATGGCGCGATGCGCCGCCTCGTCCGCTTCGCCGCTTCGCTGCCGTTGTTCCTCGCCGCCTGCTCGGCCCCCGAGCGTCTCGCCGCGCCGACCGACCCCGTGGGTCGCGCCGCCGACGGCAGCCGGCAGCAGACGCCGGTCAACCAGACGCTGACGCCGCACGGCGTGTTCGTCGACCTGCCGGGCATGCGGCCGCTGGCGCTGGCAGCTTCGCGCGACGGCGCGCGCGTCTACACCGCCGGCAAGACCAACGAACTCGTCGTGATCGACGCTGCGACCGGCGCGATCGCGCAAAAGGTGCCGCTGCCGGCCGAGAAGCAGACCGCGCCCGCCGGTGACCCCAACCGCAAGGAGCAGAAGCCCGACAAGGACGGCCAGATCAGCTGCACCGGCCTCGCCGTCTCGCCCGACGGCCGCACGATCTGGCTCGCCAACGTGCGCGGCTCGCTCAAGGCGTTCGCCGTCGGCGAGGACGGGACGGTGTCGCCGTCGCACAGCATCCCGTTGCCGCCGGCGAACGCGCCGCGGCGCGAGGCCGAGATCCCGGCCGGCATCGCCGTGAGCGCCGACGGCGCGCGGCTGTACGTCTGCGGCAACCTGTCGAACACGCTGCTCGAGCTCGACGCGCGGACCGGCGCCGTGCTGCGCACGTTCCCCGTCGGCTCGGCGCCGTTCGACGTCGTGCTCGCCGGCGATCGCGCGTACGTCAGCAACCAGGGCGGTCGTCGCCCCGGCCCTGACGATCCCGTCGGCCCCGCCGGCCGCGGCACGCTGGTGCGCGTCGATCCGACGACCGACGTCGCCAGCGAAGGCTCGGTGTCGGTGCTCGACCTCGCGACCGGCGCGCTCGTGCGCGAGACGGTGACCGGGCGGCTCGCGAGCGACCTCGCGGTCTCGCCCGACGGCCGCTGGATCGTGTGCGCCAATGCCAGCAGCGACACCGTCAGCGTGCTCGACCGCGACGGCGCGCTGGTCGAGACGCTGTGGGCGCGCAGCAAGCCGAGCGATCTGCTGCAGGCTTCGCCAAACGCCGTGTGCTTCGCGCACGACGGCGAACGGCTGTACGTCGCCAACGGCACGATGAACGCCGTCGCCGTGTTCGGCTTCGAGCCCGAGGACCGCGGCGACAGCCGGCTGCTCGGCTTCGTGCCGGTCGGCTGGTATCCGGGCGCCTTGCTGCTCGACGAGCAACGCGAGCGGCTCGTCGTCGCCAACGTGAAGGGCATCGGCTTCGGCCGGCCGCGCAAGGACGGCGGCGCGCCCGAGTTCAACAGCCACCAGTACCACGGTTCGCTCTCGCTGGCTCCGCTGCCCGACGAGGACGACGAACTGCCGCGGCTGTCGGCGCAGGTCGACGCCAACCTGCGGCGCGAAGCGATCGCGCAGGCCTTGCTGCCGGCGCGCCCCGGCCAAGCGCCGCGCGCGGTCCCCGAGCGCATCGGCGAGCCGAGCCGCATCCGGCACGTCGTCTACGTCATCAAGGAGAACCGCACCTACGACCAGGTGCTCGGCGACATGTCGGCCGGCAACGGCGACGCGCAGTTGTGCATCTTCCCCGAGCGCATCACGCCCAACCAGCACGCGCTCGCGCGCCGCTTCGTGCTGCTCGACAACACGTACTGCAGCGGCATCCTGTCGGCCGACGGCCACCAGTGGAGCACGGCGGCGTTCGCGACCGACTACCTGGAGCGGGCGTTCGCGGGCTTCCCGCGCAGCTACCCCGACGGCATGGGCGAGAACGAGAAGGACGCGCTGTCGTACTCGCCGGCGGGCTTCCTGTGGGACCGCGCGATCGCGCAGGGCGTGACGCTGCGCAACTACGGCGAGTTCTGCGGGCCCAAGGTGCGCTGGCGCGACCCGAAGAAGAAGGGCGAGCCCGACTTCACCGCCTGCTACCGCGCGTGGCGCGACGGCACGGACGACGTCGTGTTCGCCAGCGAGGCGAGCGTGCGGCCGCTGCTGCCGCACTCGTCGACCGGCTACGTCGGCTGGGACATGTCGGTGCCCGACCAGCACCGCGCCGACGTGTTCCTGCGCGAGCTCGCGGCGTTCGAGCAGCAGGGCGAGTTCCCGCAGCTCGTGCTGATCTGCCTGCCCAACGACCACACCAGCGGCACGAGCAAGAACTGCCCGACGCCGGCGGCGTGCATGGCCGACAACGACCTCGCCCTCGGCCGCATCGTCGAAGGCCTGTCGAAGTCGCGCTTCTGGAAGGACATGGCGGTCTTCGCCATCGAGGACGACCCGCAGGCCGGCTGGGACCACGTCAGCGGCTATCGCACGACCTGCTACGTCGCGAGCCCGTTCGCGCGCCGCGGCGCGGTGGTGTCGACGCAGTACAACACGACGAGCGTGCTGCGCACGATCGAGCAGATCCTCGGCCTGCGACCGATGAACGTGTTCGACGCCAGCGCGACGCCGATGTTCGACTGCTTCACGGAGGAGCCGGACTTCACGCCGTACGCGGCGCTGCCGGCGAACGTGCCGCTCGACGAGATGAACCCCAACCCGGCGGCGATCGCCGACCCGCAGCTGCGCGCCGACGCGATCGCCTCGGCGGGCCTCGACCTGTCGCAGATGGACCGCGCGCCGGAGGACCTGCTCAACCGGATCCTGTGGCGGGCGATGCGCGGAAGCGGCGTGCCGTATCCCGAGTGGGCGATCACGCCGGGCGCGGACGACGACGACGACGACTGAAGCGCCGGCGCCACGGGCGCGAGGCGAAGGGCCGCGGTGCGCGCACGGCCTACGGGATGACGGCAGGAGCGCGCGGCGGTTTTTTGGAGGAAACTTCGTTCGCTCGCCCGCCGTCCGACCTTTTGCGGATACTCCCGTTCCCTGACCGGCCCAGCCCGGCCGGCGCATTCGTCGTTTCTGCGAATCCCCATGCCACGAAACCACCTCGTCGGATTCTCCGCCGCGCTCGCGGCCGCCCTCGCCTTCAGCGCGCCCACCACCGCGCAGAAGAACGTCTCGGAAGCCGCGCAGCAGAAGGCGGCGTTCCTGTCCTCCGCCTCCTGGCAGTCGTTCCTCGGCGACGTCGGCGGCGAATGGTCCGTCGATTGGTGCGCCGCCACCGGCACGCCCGGCGCGATCTGGGGCAGCGGCATCCCGCTCGCCGACTGGCGCGTCAACTCGCTCGAGGAAGCGCGCCGCCACGCCCACGCGCTGCTGCGTGAGCGCAGCGAGCTGCTCGGCCTCGGCGACAGCGAGTTCCGCGAAGTCATCGGCGCGCGCATGAGCCGCGTCTGGACCTTCACGTTCGACCAGTTCTTCCGCGGCGTGCCGGTGCTCGAAGGCCGCGCCGACGTGCGCGTCCACATGGTCGGCCGCGTGCCGATGTTCGGCGCCAAGGCCTGGCGCGTCCCGGCGGACTTCGACGTGCTGCCGGCGTTCGACGCCGACACCGCGCTCGCCATCGCCTGGCAGCAGGTCGGCGCCCCCACCGGCGCGCCGCAGCCCGCCGCCGTCGCCGCGCCCCGCCTCGTGATCTGGGCCGACGTCGACGCCGTCGCGCCGCAGACGCCGCGCCTCTACTGGGAGGTCGCCATCAGCAACGTCGACGCGGAGGGCAATGGCCCCATCGGCCGCTACTACGTCGACGCCAAGACCGGCGCCTACGTGCGCTTCCAGACCGACAAGCACGAGTGCGGCTTCGCTGGCTGCACGATCGGAACGGGCGGCGGCGCCGGCAGTGACCTGCCGGCCACGGCGCCGGTCGAGATCCCGCTGCCGCCCATGCCGCCGGTCAACACGACCGTGACCGTGCAGGGCTGGACGCGCACCGGCGTCGACGCCTTCTCGGCGCTCGTCAACGCGCCGCTGCCGGGCCTCGTGCTCAGCGTGCCGGGCATCGGCAACGTCACCACCGACAACAACGGCCAGTTCGTGATCAACATCGCGTCGCCGGTGTCGATCTCGGTCGGCGCGCTCGACGGCCGCCACCACGCGGCGATCACCGGCGCCAACGGCCCGACCGGCTCCTTCACGGTCAATCCGGGCGTGGCCACGACGATCCAGCTGCTCACGTCGGCGGCGACGACCAACGAGGCGGCGCACACGACGGCGACGTACTGGAACGACAAGGTCAACGAGTGGGCGCGCTCCATCCTCGGCAACTCGCCGGAGCTGGCGACCGCGAGCAACGTCGCGGTGACGGTCAACATCGCCTCGACGTGCAACGCCTACTACGTCAGCAACACGACGAACTACTACCAGGCCGGCGGCGGCTGCTCGAACACCGCGGCGTCGACGGTCATCGCGCACGAGTGGGGCCACGGCCTCGACGACCGCTACGGCGGCATCTCGCAGACCAACGGCCTGAGCGAGGGCTGGGGCGACATCCTCGGCTGCTACCTGCTCGACACGCCGAACCTCGGCAGCGGCTTCCAGTCCGCCGGCGTGCCGCTGCGCAGCGCCAACAACACGACGCAGTACCCGTGCTCGGGCTGCGGCGTGCACACCGCCGGCCAGTCGTGGATGGGCTTCGCGTGGAAGCTGCGCGAGCGGCTCGCGACGACGCTGGGCAACCGCCCGGCCGCCATCGCGCTGAGCAACGACATCGTCGTCAGCACGGTCGCCGCCGACGCGACCAACCAGGCCGACGCCGTGCTGCAGGTCTACCTCGCCGACGACAACGACGGCAACCTGAGCAACGGCACGCCGAACAAGGTCGACCTCGACTGGGCGTGCAACCAGCACTCGCTGCCGATCCCCGGCGGCGGCGGCGGTGGCGGCGGTCCGGCCAACAACGAGTGCTCGGCGGCGATCGCCGTCGGCAACGGCATCGTCGGCCCGCACACCAACGTCGGCGCCACCACCTCGTCGCCGGGCTGGCCGTGCGCCTCGGGCGGCAACGACGTCTGGTTCGTCTACAGCGCCTACCAGAACGGCACGCTGTCGGTCAGCACGTGCGGCCAGGCGACGTGGGACACCGCGATCGAGGTCTTCTCCGGCACGTGCACGTCGCTGACCAGCCTCGGCTGCAACGACGACACCTGCAGCCTGCAGTCGACCGTCACCACGCCGGTGACGCCGGGCACGTACTACATCCGCGTCGGCGGCTACAACGGCGCGACCGGCTCGTTCAGCCTCGACATCAGCGGGCCCACGTCGACGCCGGCCGCGGTCAGCTCGTACGGCGCCGGCTGCTACAGCCGCTCGCGCGCCTTCTACGAGCTGTTCCCTGCCGGCTCGTTCGACCTCGCGTCGACGAGCATGCGCCTGGGCTACAACGCGACGGGCTTCTACACGGCGTCGGCCGCGGGCAGCTACCTCGCGCCGACCGGCGGCGCGACCGCGCTGACGCTCAGCGACGACACGACGACGACGGTGACGCTGGCGAGCGCCTTCAACTTCCCGGGCGGCTCGACGACGACGCTGGAGGTCTGCTCCAACGGCTTCGTCAGCCCGGCGACGGGCAACGGCACGGCCTACACGCCGTCCGCCGCCACGTGGCTCGGCTCGGTGCAGCCGCGCTGGGGCTGCTGGCACGACTTCAACCCGGCGGCCGCCGGCTCGGGCCAGGTGAAGTTCGAGCAGGTCGGCAACGTCTCGTACGTGACCTGGGACGGCGTCTACAGCTTCGGCACGACCAGCCCGGTGACGTTCCAGCTGCAGTTCGACCGCAGCAACGGCAACGTGACGTTCGCGTGGGCCCGGTGACCGTCGCCGGCAACGGCTGGCTCGTCGGCTTCGCCGCTTCGGCGCCGAACACCGACCTCGGCAGCCGCGACCTGACGGCGTCGCTGCCGGGCGGCTTCTCGACCAGCACGACCAACCTCGCGCCGCTGACGCTCACCGGCACGACGCCGACGCTCGG
The DNA here is from genome assembly GCA_040375075.1 of Planctomycetota bacterium. Lineage (GTDB taxonomy): Bacteria > Planctomycetota > UBA1135 > UBA1135 > UBA2386 > UBA2386. The sequence goes on from JBEITC010000003.1 coordinate 10,793, forward strand.
CTCGACGCTGACGCTGACGACGACCAACTACACGGCGTCGGCGCCGGTCGGCGTGCAGATCCTCGGCGTCACGCGCGTCGATCCGGGCTTCGACCTCGCTGCGCTCGGCATGCCGGGCTGCTTCCAGTACACGTCGCCGACCGCGCTCTACACGGTCAACGTCGCGGCGGGCTCGTCGACGTACACGATGTCGATCCCCAATGACCCGACGCTGATGGGCTTCCAGTTCTTCGGCCAGAGCCTCGGCTTCGCGATCGGCGCGAACACGGCCGGCCTCGTGACGTCGAACGGCGTCGCGCTGACGGTCGGCATCTGACGCCGACCGCGGCCTGCCGCGCGCTCAGCGCGGCAGGACGCGCGCCAGCTCGCGCGCGATGCGTTCGTGCACGAGCGGACTGGCGTGCGTGTCGTGGCTGTTGACGACGCGTTCGGCGACCGACAGGTCGCCGAGGAACCCGGCGGCGTCCGTCGTCGGCACGCCGCGATCGGCGAAGAAGCGCAGCACGCGCGCGTTCGCCTGGCGGCTCCACTCCAGGTCCTCCATCAGCGGCAGCACCAGGACGTGCAGCGGCACGCCGCGCTCCTTGGCCCAGTCGACGATCGCCGCGAGTTCCTGCTCGTGCGCGCGCGCGACCTCGTCGTCGCCGTGCGTCGCCGCGAGGAAGGCGTCGTAGGCGGCCGCGTCGCCGCGCGGGAACTGCCAGTAGACGAAGTTGGCGAGGTAGCTGCCGCGCACGAGGAAGCGCAGCTTCGTCGACTTCAGGTCCTGGTAGGGCGCGAACGGCGGCATCGTCCGTCCCGCACGCTGCGCCGCGCCGTCGACGTCGTTGGGGAAGTGCTGCAGCAGCAGCAGGTCGGGCTTGCCCGGATGCGCCTGCAACCGGCGCAGCTCCTCGGCGGTGTCGGCGCCGCACTGGCCGAGGTTGACGACGTGCAGGTCGGGGCGCGCCACCGCGAGCCGATCGGGATAGCGATCGGCGACGTCGGCGATGCCGTGGCCAGCGGTGAAGGAGTCGCCGAGCGCCCAGACCACGCGCTTGCCGGCCGGCGCCGGACCGGCGGCGTCGCGATAACCGAGCGCGTCGGTCGGCGCCCAGTGGCGTTCGTGCCAGATGCGGCCGGCGATCGTGTAGCCGACACCGTGGCTGCGGGCGACGAAGGTGAACGCCGCTTCGACGACCAAGACGGTCGCGCCCGCGAAGCATGCGGCCATCGCGAGCTGGACGAACCAACGCGGCCGGCCGGGCGACGCGACGCTGCATGCCGCGCCAGCGAGCAACGCGGAGATCGCGGCGCCGAGCAGCGCGAGGCGCGCCGTCAGGAACACCGCCGGCGAGTCGTTCGCGCCGTGCCAGAGGACCGACTCGGTCAGGGCGACGCAGCCCCAGGCCAACGCGCCGGCGAACGCGAAGGCGATGCCGGTGACGAGGTAGCAGTTGCGCACGATGGCCATCGGTCGAAGTTCTTCCGCGACGCTGCGACCGCATGCTAGCGAGGGACGCGCCCCGCGCAGCGCGCGCGCCCTGGGATCCGCGGGGCCTTCCGTTCGGTGCGGGCCGGCGGCCGCGCGTACGCTGCGCGGATGCGCGCCGCGTTGGTCTCGACGTTCCTGCTCGCCGCGAGCCTGCCTGCGCAGGACGCGACGCCGTACCCCGTGGCTGCGAGCAAGAAGGGCCTGCAGGTGCAGATGGTCGACGATGCGCTCGCGCTCGGCATCCGCCACGCCGCGCTGAACGTCGACCTGACCGCCTTCGTCGACCTCGACGGCGGCGACGACGCGCTGGCCCACGAGCATGGCGGCCGCCGCTGGTGGCTGGCCAAGGCGCCGGTCGCGGCGCTCGACGCCCAGGTGGCGCCGCTGTCGCGGGCTGGCGTCGTGGTGAGCGCGATCCTGCTGGCGATCCAGAGCGGCGATCCGGCGCGCGATCGCTTCACCGTGCACGGCGCCTGCGTCGGCCGCGCTCCCAATGGCATCGCCGCCTTCGCCACGGACCGCGACGAGAGCCGGCAGTTCCTCGGCGCCGTGGTGACGTTCCTGGCGCAGCGCTACGCCGGCGACGCGCCGCACGGCCGCATCTGGAACTGGATCGTCGGCAACGAGATCAACTCGCACTGGTGGTGGCACCACATGGGGCGCGCCGGGCTCGACGACGTCGTCGCCGCGTACGAACCCGCGGTGCGCCTCGTGCACGGCGCGGTGCGCGAGCACAGCCGGCACGGTCGCGTGTTCGTGTCGTTGGAGCACCACTGGACGCAGCGCCAGGCCGCAGGCGACGCGCAGCAGGCGCTGCCGGGTCGCGAACTCCTCGCCGCGTTCGCCGCGCGCGCGCGCGCCGGGGGCGACTTCGACTGGCACGTCGCGTTCCACCCGTATCCCGAAGACCTCTTCGACTGCCGCTTCTGGCGCGACCGCACCGCCACCGACGACGACGACGCGCACCGCGTGACCTTCCGCAACCTGCCGGTGCTGACGCGCTTCCTCGATTGCCCCGAGCTGCGATGGCAGGGCGCGACCCGGCGCGTGCTGCTCAGCGAGCAGGGCTTCCATTGCCGCGACGGCGAAGCGGGCGAGCTCGAGCAGGCGGCGGCCTTCGCGCTGGCGTGGTCGATCGTCGACCGCCTGCCGGCGATCGACGCGCTGATCCTGCACCGCCACGTCGACCACGCGCACGAAGGCGGGCTCCGGCTCGGCCTGTGGACGCGCAAGCCGGACAGCGTCTGCGCGCCCGAGCGGCGGCGCCGCATCGCCGACGTGTTCGCCGCGTGCGACACGCCGCGATGGCCGGCGTGCGCGGACTTCGCGTTGCCGATCGTCGGGCTCGCGCGCTGGCAGGACTGGCCGCCGCCGCGCGACCGCTGACGGCGGGCGCGATCAGGCGGGCAGCAGCAAGCGCGCCTGCAGGGCCACCTGCGTCTCGGCCCAGCGCAGCTTGTAGTCCATCAGCGGCCCCATGTCGTAACGACGCGCCTGCTCCTCGCCGAGCCATGCGATCTGCTCGAGCTGCAGCACGTTGCCGAGCGAGTGACGCGCCCACGACTGGTCGAAGCTGAACTGCTGGCCGCGGTAGATGCCGTCGACGCAGCCGCCGAAGATGAAGCCGACGTCGCGGCCTTCGTGCACGGCGAAGATGGCGCGCGCGAAGCCGCCGACGGCGAGCCGCTCGCACATGCGACCGTAGAACGGCAGCGACGCGCCGGTGGTCATGCCGCAGTCGCCGATGCCCTTCCAGCTGCGTTCCTCGATCGCGCACATGCGCGCGTAGGCGGCGCGGGCCGCGATCGCGTCGGTCGGCGCGCATCGATCGAACACGACGCCGAGGTCGCGCGCGCGGCGCCAGGCCTGCTCGACGCGACGACGGAAGTGCTGCGTGCGGCGCGACAGGAAGCCATCGAGACCGCCCGCCAACGACGCGACGCACTGCACGCGCTCCTCGTCGGCCTGCAGCCGCCAACGATCCGCCATGGCGCTCTCGAGCCGGGCGAGCGTCGCCGACCCCGGCGCCATGCCGGTGACGAACACCGCGGGCCGCACGCCGCGCTCCTGCAGCCTGGCGAGCCGGCGCTGCAGCAGGTCGATGGCGCCGTCACCGAGCAGCGGACAGCCGAAGCACCACGACGCCTCGCAGGGCAGGAGCGTGAGGCCGTAGCGCACCGTGTCCGCCCATGCGAAGGCGAGCGCCGCGCCATCGGCGACGACGATCTCCGGGCGGAACGAGGGATGCATCGTCTCCATCGCCGACAGCTGCCACTCGGTGCGGCAGCACAGCGGATCGCCGTGCTCGACGGCCATCGCGGCGCGGTTCCACGCCGAGTCGGGGGCGTCCTGCTCGGCGACGGTCGTGACCGTCGCGGGGCGACCGTCGCCGCCGCCGTTCGCCGCCGTGGCCATCCGCGTCAGCGCGGCCCGGACTGCGGCATCGCGCGCGACAAGGCCGTCTCGCGCTGCAGCATCAGGAAGTCGATGCGGCGGTCGGCGCCGACCGGCGGACAGAACGGCGCGGGCGGCGGCGAGCTGCGGATGCGCTCGTAGACGCGCAGCAAGGCGTCGACGTGGGCTTCCACGCTCGCCGAGCCGGCCGGGCGCCGCTCGCGCAGCTGCGCCCACAGCTGCGGTTCGTCGACGAAGCGCCGCAGCGCGGCGGCGAGATCGGCGTCGTCGCCAGCGCGCGTGGGCAGCCCCGCCGCGCCGGCGCGCTCCGGCAGCGCGCCGAGGTCGCTGGTGACGCAGGGCAGGCCGAGCTCGAAGCACTCGTCGAGCACGAGCCCGTACGTCTCGATGCACGTGCTCGGGAAGACGCCGACGTGCGGCGCGACGGCGTGCAACTGCGCGGCGTCGAAGCGGCCGTGCATCGTCACCGGCAGACCGGTGGCGAGCTCGCGCAGCTCCGCTTCCAGGGCCGGCGACTCGACGCCACCGAGGACGTGCAGCTCCGCACGGCCGGGTCGCTCCGCCAGCAAGCGGCGGAACGCGCGCAGCAGCACGTCGACGCCCTTGTGCCGACCGACGCCGCCCCAGAACGCGAAGCGGAGCGGCTCGCCCGCCGCCGGCGCCGGCAACGGCGCCATGCCGCGGAAGCGCGGTCGGTACCCGAGCGGCAGCGTCTCGTAGCGCGCGCGCGGCACGCCCGTCGTCGCCGCGAGCAGGTCCGCCGTGCTGTCCACCGCGACGAGGACCGCCGCGGCGTGCGCGAGCTCGGCGCGGAAGTGGTCGCGGAAGAGCTCGATGCCGGCGTCGATCTCGCCCTGCGGTTCGTAGCCGTACTTCGGCACGCAGTCGCGGCAGCTCGCGGCCGACAGCTGCCGGCGACAGGCTTCGTCGCCGACGCGGCGCCGGAAGGCGCGCGGGCAACTCGTGTAGTAGTCGTGCAGCGTGACCACGGCCGGCACGCCGACGCGGGCGCAGACCTCGACGAGATTGCACGTGAGCCGGACCCACTGGTGCACGTGCACGACGCCGGGGCGGCGTTCGCGCAGCAGCGCCTCGAAGCGCCGTTCGACCCCCGGGTGCCACATCTTGGCGTGGTGGTCGAAGTACTGGTCGTCGCGGTGCAGGCGATGCACGGCGAGCCCCTCGACCTCTTCGCGCGCGATCTGGACCTCGGGCCGCCGTTCATGGCTGCCGGAGAGGACCTCGACGGCGAGGCCGAGGGCCTGCTGGCGCTTGGCCACGTCGAACACGTAGGTCTCCGACCCGCCGCGGTGCTCCGGCAGGAACTGGTGGATCACGTGCAGGACGTCGAGCGACATGGCCCGTCGTTATACTCCGGCGCCGGAACGTCTCCGCCGATGACCTCGCCCGATCGCGACTACGCCGCCGAGATCGCCGCCGCCCGCAGGGGCGAGCCGGCGGCGCTCGACTCCATCTTCCAACGCAACATGGGTCCGCTGGTCGCCTTCATCCGGTCGCGCACCGGCAAGGCAGTGGCCGCGCGCGAGTCGGCGCACGACATCGCCCAGTCGGTGTTCCGCGAAGTGCTCGTCGACGCGCCCAAGGTCGAACTCAAGGGCGAAGGAGCGTTCCGCAACTGGCTGTTCATGCAGGCGACCCGCAAGGTGCTCGACCGCGCGAAGTTCCTCGGCCGCGAGCGCCGCGACGCCAGCCGCGAGGTGGCGATCCCCGAGACGGGGCCGTCGGCCGACGCGCTGCTCGGCGCCTACGCGACGCTCGGCACGCCGAGCCGCCACGCGGCGGCGCGCGAGGAGATCGCGCGTTTCGAAGCCGCGGTCGCGCAACTGCCCGAGAACCAGCGTGACGCCGTCACCATGTCGCGGCTGCTGGGCCTCGAGTACCCGCAGATCGCCGAGCACATGGGCATGACCGAGTCCGCCGTCCGCGGTCTCGTCGCCCGCGGCCTGGCGGCGCTGGCGGCGATCCTCGCCCCCGAGGATTGATCGGGCGTACCCGGCGGACGACGCGCCGCCGGGATCAACCGGCCGCGAGCAGTTCGTTGGCGTGCGCGCGAACCGCGGCATCGAGGTCGAGCGTCGCCGTCGTCTCGAGGAAGGCGCGGACGCTTGCCTCGCTGCGGCGGGCGAGGGCGGCCAGCGCTTCCATGCGCACCATCGGATCGGCGTCCGCGAGACCGCGACGCGTCAGCGCCTCGAAGGCCTGCGCGCCCGGGCAGCGGCGCAGCACGGCGCAGCAGGCGATGCGGACGGCGGCCTGTTCGTGGCCGAGCAGGCGCAGCGCCACGTCGAGCGCCTGGGGCGCGCCCGAGTTGCCGACCGCGAACACCCAGGCGTCGAGCTCGCCGCGGGCCGCGAACCCGGCTTCCATCGCCAGCAGGTTCGCGAGCGGCGACGGGCCGCCTTCGTTCGGCGAGCCGGCGCGGCCTGCGAGCGCGCCCAGGACCAGCAGCGAGTTGCTCCGCAGACCCGATTCGCTGCGCGCTTCGTCGGCGAGCGACTGCAGCAGGCGCGCGCCGGGCTCGGCGAGCTGCAGGCAGGCCGTCGTCGCCTGTTCACGCATCGGCGGCGCGACCCGGTCGTCGCGCAGCGCCAGCAGCGCGTCCTGGGCCGCTACCGTGCCCGCCGCGCCGAGCGCGCCGATCGCGACCCCGGTGGCCTTCGACGCGACCTGTCCGGCGAGCAACTGCTCGGCGAGCGAGCGCGTCGCCACGTCGTCGCCGCGCAGCAACCACTGCAGCTTCTGGAAGGCGGCGTCCACCGCCTCGTCGTCGACCTTGGCCGCGGCGAGCAGGCGCTCGATCTCCGCGAGCACGTCGGCGAGGGCCACGCCCTGCAGGCGCTCGCGCCACTCGCGCCGCTGCGCGGCGTCGGCATAGCCGCCCATGCGCTCGCCTTCGCCGGTCGCGCTGGCGTTCGCGCGATCCCACGCCGCGGGGCCCGCAACGGCGACGGCCGCCTCGGCGACCAGCGTCGCCGACGCCTTCCGCGCCGTGTGCGCCTTCATGTCGGCGAGCGGGAGCTCCATCGTCAGGGTCTCTGACACCTCGACGCCGGCGAGCCAGCCCCGCGCCAGCGCGAAGCGCGCCTGCGTGCCGCCCTGCACCGAGTGACTCGGCAGTTGCGCCATGCCGCGGACGCTCGTCAGCGCGAGGCGCGTGCGGCGGACGAGGAGGCTGTCGTCGTCGCTGCCCGGCAGCGCTTCGTAGCTGGCCTCGAAGCCGCCCATGCTGTCGCTGCCGGCGCTGGTCCACGTCGTAGCGCCGTCGACCGGCGCCTCGACGAATAGCAGCCCGACCACGCCGCGCAGGAAGTTGCGCTGGTCGCCGTCCAGTTGCTGGGCGAAGCCGAAGCCCTCGATGCGACCGCGGCCGTCGATGCGCAGCAGCGTCGGAGTCGCGGCTGCCGTCACATACGACTGCTGGATGGCGTCGCCGGCGATCTCGCGGCCATCGGGACCGAGGAAGCGCAGGCCGTCGATGCGGGCCTCGATGAGGGCCTCTTCGGCGCGGCGGTCGATCACGGTCGTCGTGACCAGCGAGCGCATGTCGATGATGCCCGGCGCCTGCGGCGCGGACCTGGGCTGCGTGATCTGGATCGTGGTCCGGTCGGCGACCTCATAGCGGAAGCTCGCGCCGGCAGGTGCCGTCCAGCAGCCACGGCGCTGCACCGCATCGGTGCGCGTCGCCGTCGGCGCCGCCGCCGCCGCCGCCGCGGCGACGGTCTCGGCGGCGGCGTCGCCCGGGGACATGGTCAGGACCGGCATGGCGGCGTCGCCCAACAGCAAGAAGCCGAGGGCGGCGAGCGCCGAGAACGAGGCGGCGAGGGTGAGGACCGTGCGCTGTGCGATGCGTGCCATGCCCAGAGAAGCGACGCGGGCAAGCCGCCTGTTCGCGCTTCACGGTGATTCGAACAAGGAGATCCCAACAACAAACGGCACACGGACTTACGTCCATGTGCCGCATGATCTTCCGTCGTCGCTGCTCAGAAGAGGTCGAAGGTCGTGGCGCCGGAGGTCCAGCTGCAGAGGGTGGTGTCCCAGGTCGCGATCGCCGTCGCCCAGACGTACAGGTACAGGTCGATCGCGCGGAGCGTGTAGGAGATGTCGCCCGACATACCCCACAGTCCGCTCGCCGAGGCGGCCGCCGACAGCGTCTGGTGCGCGATCTGGCCGCGCAGGCCGACGCCGACGTTGAAGCCCGGGATGCCATAGCTCACCGACGCACTGGCGTACGCGTATGCCGTCGCCGAGGCGTTGAGCCCGACCGTCGCCGAGTAGGCCGGCAGCAGCCAGTTCGCCGAGCGGCTGAAGCCGCAGCCGGCGTTGCCCCGCAGCGTCACGCTGCCGACCCAGAGCGGCACCGAGGCGCTGACGCCGGTGCCGGGGAACAGGTTGTAGGTGCTCGACACCGCGCCGAAGGTGCTGCTGTTGGTGAAGGAGCTGCTCGACAGCGTGATGCCCATCAGCTCCAGCCGGTACAGGCCCGAGCGCGACTGCACGCCGTTGTTCATCACGTTCGAGGCGTTGCCGTAGATCTCGGCCACCTCGAGCGACTGCTGCAGCACGTTGGCGTTGACCCGGAACTGGCCGGTCAGGCTGCCGACCTCGTACGTGCCCTGCTTCTGCCGCACGAGTCCGGCGTAGGCGTAGGCCGTGCCGCCCAGCCACGAGTTGCCGATCGTGCGGGTGAACGTGCGGTTGCTGTACTCCAGCGACGGCAGCGTCGGCGGCGTCGACGTGCCGCCCGACATCGTGCCGGTGCTGCCACCGACGATCTGCGCGGCGGCGATCGTGTTGAGGGCCAGGAGGGCGGTCAGGGAGAGGACGATCTTCTTGGCGAACATGGCTTGTTCTCGTTCGGGAAAGGTGTTGGTGACGATTGGTTGTGCGGTCCGGATCCGCCTCGTGGCGGCCCGTCGGCGTCGTGCCGACACCCGTCGAGCGACACCCGTCGCGCCGCTGTTCGCAAAGGCGGAGATTCCCGTGACGGCGCCCGGAGTCGCATGGAGGGTGCACTGCGTCGCCGACGCGGCGATGATGCGAGCCGCCGATGAGCACCCCGTCCGATCGCCCGACCCCAGACGAACTGCGCGCCCGCGTGCAGGCCGTGGTCGCCGGTTGCATCGAGGCGATCGAACGCGGCGAGGTCGATCCGGCGCCGCGACTGTGCGGCGGCGACGACGAACTGCTCGCGCGCGTGCGGAAGCGTCTCGGGCAGCTCGCGACGCACGGACTGATCGCCGCGATCGATGCCGCGCCGACGCAGATCGGCCCGTACCGGATCGTGCGCGAACTCGGCAGCGGCGGCATGGGCCGCGTCTACCTCGCCGAACAGGAAGCGCCGATGCGCCGCGAGGTGGCGCTGAAGGTCGTGAAGGCCGGCCTCGACACCCGCGAGGTGCTTGCCCGCTTCCAGGCCGAACGACAGACGCTCGCGCGCATGAGTCACCCTGGCATCGCACAGGTCTTCGACGCCGGCGTGACCGCCGAAGGCCGGCCTTACTTCGCGATGGAGCACGTGCCTGGCGAGACGCTGACCGCGTATTGCGATCGCCGGCGGCTCGACGCGGCGGCGCGCGCACAGCTGGTCGCGACGATCTGCCGCGCCGTGCAGCACGCGCACGACCGCGGCTTCATCCACCGCGACCTGAAGCCCGGCAACGTGCTGGTCATCGAGCATGAAGGCGCGCCACTGCCCAAGGTGATCGACTTCGGCGTAGCCAAGGCGGCGCTGGGCGGCCAGGACGACGAGGCGCGCACGGACAGCCTGCGGACGCGCGAAGGCCAGGTGCTCGGCACGCCCGAGTACATGAGCCCGGAGCAGATGGCGCTCGACGGCGGCGACGTCGACACCCGCACCGACGTCTACGCGCTTGGCGTGACGCTCTACGAACTTTTGAGCGGCGCGCTGACATTCGCCTCCCAGCGACTGCGGCGCGCCGGCTGGCGCGAAGTCGAAGCGATCGTGCGCGACGAGACGCCGCCACCACCAAGCAAGCAGGCCGCCAGCGCCGCCGCAGTGATCGCCGAAGCGCGCGCGACGACGCCGGCGGCGCTGGCGCGCGAGCTGGCCGGCGAACTCGACTGGATCGCCGGCAAGGCCTTGGCGAAGCGCCGTGACGAGCGCTACCCATCGCCGCTCGCGCTCGCCGAAGACCTCGAACGCTGGCTGCGTCACGAGCCGGTCGATGCCGCGCCACCGGGGCGCGGCTACCGTCTGCGCAAGTTCGTGCGGCGCCACCGCATCGCCGTCGCCGCCGGCGCGGCGGTGTTCCTGGCGCTCGCCATCGGACTCGGCGTCAGCGTGCTCGCGACGGCGCGCGCCGAGGAAGCGCGCGCGCGCGAAGCGGCGGCGCTCGGCGACATGCGCGTCTACTTCGACCTCGCCCGCGACGCGGTCGGCAACCTCGTCGACGTGGCCAACGAACAGCTGCTCGACGTGCCGCAGGCCGAGCCCGCGCGGCGGCGGATGCTCGGCGACGCCCTGGCGTTCTACGAGGCGCTGCGCGCGCGCCAACCCGACGATCTCGGGCTGCAGCGCGAACGCCTCGCCGCGCAACAGCGGATCGCGCGCCTGCAACGGCAGCTCGGTCAGCCCGCGGACGCGCTCGCCACGGCGGACGCCTGCGCCGAGGAACTCCGGCGGGTGCAAGCGAGCGCCGCGGACGATCCCGCCGTCGCGGCGCTGGCAATCGAGACTGCGACCGTTCGGGCTTCGGCCCTCGACGCGCTCGGCCGCACCGGCGAGGCGCGGGCCGCGTTGCAAGCCGCCGTCGACGGCCTGGACGCCACGCCGCTCACCGCCATCGACGGCGAACGCGCCCGCCTGCTCGCCAACCTGGCGACGCACCACCAGGACGATCCGGCGACAGCCATCCGGCTCTACGAAGACGCGCTCGCCGCCCTCGACCGGAGCGGCGAGCACGACGACGACGCGGTGCGCACGCGCGCCGCGATCGCCAACGACCTCGCCGTCGCCTTGACGCGCGTCGACCGGGTCGACGACGCCGACCGGTTGCTGACCGACGCGGCCGCGCGCACGCGGCAACTCGCACGCGGTGGCGCCGCCGCCGCGCGCGAGTCCGAGGCGCGCGTGACCGAGGGGCGCGCTGCCGTGCTGCGTCGGCTGGGTCGGCTCGACGAGGCCGTGGTGGCCAACACGCAGGCCGCAGCCCTCTACGAAGGACTGGCGCGCGAGCATCCCGACGTGCCAGCGCACCAGGACAGCGCCGCCGGCTGCTGGCACGTCGTCGCGCAAGACGAACTGTCGCGCAGTCGCTACGACGAAGCGCTCGGGGCGAGCGAGCGCGCCGTCGCTGCCCGCCGCGCGCTGAGCGAACGCTTCCCCTCGCTGCACCGGCTACAGATGCGCGCGGCGCGTTCGCTGTTGGCGAAGGCCGACGTCGAGTTGCGCATCTGGCGGCATCGACGCGGCTCGCCCGACGCGGCGGCGCAGACCTTGCAGGCCGCCGTAGCGCTCGCCGACCGGCTGCGCGCCGCGCAACCCGACGACGTCGAGGTGACGATGACCTACTGCGCGATGCACAGCGCCGCGGGCAGCTTCGCGGCGGCGCAGGGCGATCTGGCGGCCGCGATCGACGCGCACGAACTGGCGCGCGCCGCCGGCGAGGCGACGCTCGCGCGGCACGGCGGCAACGCTGAACTGCGCAGCCAGCTGGCGACGATCGAGAACAGCCTGTTCCAGGCGCGCTATCTGGCCAAGGAACCGACGGTGGCGCTCGCGGCGGCAGAACGCGCGATGGAGCACTTGGAGGCCGGGTTGCGCGCTGACGCTCGCCACATCCCGCTGCGCGAGCTCTTCGCCGCGCTCGCTGGTCGCCTCGCGATCGCCCGGATGTCCACCGGCGACCTCGACGGCGGCCTCGAACTGCTGGAGGCGACCTGCAAGCGGACAGACCGCGGCGACGATGCCCGCGAGCAGGCGGCGTTGCTGCTGAGCCAGACGGCCGAGGACATCGCCGGTCACGACCGCCGCGACGAACTGCTCGACGCCGCGCGCCGCGTGCTGCGCGAACGGATCGCCGCCCGCGGCGACACGGCTGCGGCGTTGGCGCGGCCGATGCAGCTGGAGGGCGTGTCGGCGCCGGGATCCCGGCTGCGCGAGTTCGACCTGCGCGTCGCCTTGGGTCACCTCACCGAACAGTCTGGCGACGCGGGCGAACGAGCTCATGCCCTGGCGGCGGCACGCGCGCTGGCGGAGTCGATGCCGGGCCTCGATGTCGGCCGCCTGCGCAACCTCTACGTGCAACTGGGCGAGATCGCCTTGCAAGCCGGCGACGGCGAGGCCGCGGCGAACGCGGCACGCACGCTGATCGCGCGCGCCGGCGAGCACGGCGGGGCGAACTACGTCGCCGCGGCGCTCATGGCGGGAGCGGCGCCGCTGCTGGCAGAGGCGGCTGCCGCGGCGCTGCGCACCGAAGCGGCTCGTTGCCTGCAGCGCGCGGTGACGGACGGCGAAGTTCCCGCGGCGGCAGCCGACCAGCCGCGCTTCCACGTTCTGCGCGGCGAGCCGACCTACGACGGCTTGCTCGGTCGCTGAGCCGGTAGCTGCGCCGTCACGATCAGGACGCGCGGCAACGCACCTTGCCACCGGCGCGGAGCCCGCAGGTCAACTGGTCCGTCGTGTCCTGCGTGGTCGCGATGGCGGCCACCCTTGGCGATCTGGCGGCCCGTCACCCGCGACTTCGTCTCAGGGGCTCATCGCACCCAGCGGGCGAGCGCCGGCTCGAGGCGCAGCGCCCATTCCGCGCGCGGCGTGCGCTCGCGTTCGAGCGCCTCGAAGCGCGCCAGCCAGTCGAGCTGGTCGTCGGCCGGGACCTCGGCGTCGCAGAGCGGGAAGAAGGCCGACTCCTCGCGCTCGGCGAGACGGCGCAGGCGCGCGCAGACGGCGTCGACCGTGTCCGCGAACCCGCGGCGCTCGTCGGCGCCGAGATCGTCGGTCGGCTCCCAGAACAGCACGAGCGAATGGACCAGCTCGGTGACCTCGTCGTGCAGACGGAAGACCTCGCCGACTTCGGCGGCGACGTCGTCGCTGCCGTGCATCGCCGCGGCCGGGCAGACGAGTTCGGCTTCCTTGCGCAGGTGCACCGCGACCACGAACTCGCGCAAGAACCGGATCAACAGCGCCGAGTCCGCGGCCGGCAGCGGCGCGCCCGCCCGCACCTGCGCGGCGACGGCGCTGAGCGCCGCGAGGGACCTGGCCACGAGGGCATGGTCCGACCGCAGGTTGTCCGTCGGGCGCTTCATTCGGCGGGGTACGGCGACACGGCGTCGCATGCGGGGAGGGCAATCGCGCGGCGTCCGCAAGATTTCGACCTGCGCCTTGGAGCGGAGCAGACGACCGCAACGGGGCCACCCTAACTTTTGACGAATGGGGGTTGACCGGTGCAAACTTTTCCCTAACCTTGGGGGCAACACAAGCCGAACAACGACCATGAACTTCGCCCGTACGAACCTCAGCCTGTTGCTCGCCCGCCAGAACCGCCAGCCCCTCCGCGGCGCCGCTGCGCCCTGCCGGTTGCCCACCACCCGCGTCGTGGCGGCCCCCATCTTTGCGCCGGCGGCAGCAGTGCCCGCCTCGCCGGCGGCGATCCCGCTCCGCCAGGCCCTCGAGGTCGCCGGCGCGCTGGCCATGATGGCAGCGTTCTTGGTTCTGGCCCTGTTCGGGTAAGCTGCCGGCCGCCCGCAGGGGCTGACCGAACCCAAACCTTCCGAACGAAGCTCGAACTGGAATCCAACATGAAGCTGATGCTTACGGAGAAGCAGATTCGCGTGCTGCGGTACTTCCGCGACTACCGGCGCGAGAAGGGGATCGCACCGACTCTCGACGAGGCGGCCCAAGCGCTCGGCGTCAGCAAGATCACGATCCACGAGCACCTCAACCAGCTCACCAAGAAGGGCGCGATCCACCGCGACCGGGCCAAGGCGCGTGCCGTCGCGATCCTGCACGACCCCGACGCGGTCGAGACGACGACGGTCGCCACCGCAGTTCCGACGCTGCCGCTCGTCGGCCGCATCGCTGCCGGCAGCCCGATCGAGGCGATCGAAGACCGCGAGGACGTCAGCCTGACCGAGCTCGTGCCGACCGGCGACAACATGTACATGCTGCGGGTCCGCGGCAAGTCGATGATCGAGGACCACATCGACGACGGCGACCTCGTCGTCGTCGAGCGGCGCGAGACGGCGAAGGACGGCGACATCGTCGTCGCGATCCTCGAAGACGAGGTCGCGACGCTGAAGCGTTTCTACCGCGAGCCCAACGGCATGATCCGGCTGCAGCCCGCCAATGCGGCGATGGAGCCGATCTTCACGTCGCGCGTGCAGCTGCGCGGCGTCGTCCGCGGCGTGATCCGCCGCTTCCGCTGAAGGCGCAGCCCTCGAACGGGCGCCGCGACCACGACGCATCCCGACGTACCACCTGACGCACACCCTGACGCGGCATGACCGACCAAGGCGCCCAGCCACCGGGCCACAAGACCGACGGGCCATTCGTCACCGACTGTGCCGCCGGCAAGCACGCGTGGTGCCGCTGTGAACGCAGCGCCCGCTACCCGCTGTGCGATGGCTCACACCGCGCGCTCGTCGGTCCCGATGGCGCGCCAACGGTGACCCCGCTGAAGGTGACCTTCGACACGCCGCGGCGCGTCGCGTGGTGCGCGTGCGGCAAGACCGGCAACGCACCGTTCTGCGACGGTTCGCACGCGCGTCGCTGAGTCCGCCGCGCACGGAGCGGCTGTTGCCGCGCCGCCGGGCGGGCCTCGCCGCGCGCAGAGCGGGTCTCGCCGTGCGCGGAGCGGGTCTCGCCGTGCACGGAGCGGGTCTCGCCGTGCACGGAGCGGGTCTCGCCGCGCGCAGAGCGGGTCTCGCCGTGCACGGAACGGGTCTCGCCCTGCGCGGAGCGGGTCTCGCCGCGCCAGCTATCGCGACGGCGGCGGTGGCGCGGGCGGTGGCGCGGGCGGTGGCGCGGGCAACCACGCTGTGAGCAGGGCCTTGGCAGCCGATGGCGCCTCGGCGTCGACTTCGATCGCCGCCGTGCCAGGCGAGGCCTGCGGCGTGGCGACGAGACGCGTCACGACGCCGCGCCGCGCCAGCAGCAGCTCGACGGGTTTGCCGACCTTGGCGACCGCCGTCCACGTCTCGGCCCAGCGCGCGGAATCGACGCGCAGCGAATCGACCGCGAGCAGCTCATCGCCCGGGTGGACGCCCGCTTCGTAGGCCGGCGACCCGCGCGACACCGAGCCGACGATCATCGCTGCGCCTTCGAAGTGCACGCCGAGGTAGGGACGGTCCGCGTCGCGGAAGGCCAGCTTCAACCCGAAGGCCGCGAGCAGCTCCGCGAGCGGCGGGTCGAGGCGATCGGCGACGAGCGCCTCGAGCATCGCCACCGCATCGGCCCCGGCGACCTCGGTGAGCGCCGCATGCACGTCTGCGATCGTGTACCCGCGACCGGCGCCGAACGTCGCCGCGTGGAGCCGGCGCAACACGTCGTCGAGCGACGCACTGCCACCCGTCGCGCGGCGGATCCAGAGGTCGAGGCACATCGCCGCGACTGCGCCGTTGCCGTAGTAGTTCTGCGACGAGTTGCGCGTGTTCTCGTCAGGCCGATAGAGACGGATCCACGCGTCGAAGCTCGACTCGCGCAGGCTGAGCCGGAAACGACCCGGCGCGGCGAGCATTCCCTGCACGTTCTTCGCCGCCGTCTCGAGGTACTGCTTGCGCGTGGACACGCCGGCGCGCAGGCAGAGCAGGTCGTCGTAGTAGGCGGTCCAGCCTTCGGCGAGCCACAAGAACTGCGTGCAGTTCTCGCGCTCGTAGTCGTAGTCCCAGAACTCCGCCGGACGCATGCGCTTGACGTTCCACGCATGGAAGTGCTCGTGCGCCGCGAGCGACACGAACTCGCGGTAGCCGGCTTCGCTGGCCAGCGCGGCGCGCCCCATCAACAACGTCGTCGACGCAGCGTGCTCGAGACCGCCATGACCGTCGGCCGTGAACAGGCACTGGAACAAGTAGCTCGCGTACGGCAGCGGCCCGCCGAACACCGCTTGCGACTGCGCGACGATCGCGCGCAGGTCGGCGGCGAGCCGCGAGGGGACGGCGACCGGACCAAGGCCGTCGAACACGGCTTCGTGCGGCACGCCATCGACGTCGAAGGCCAACCGCTGCTGCAGCGGGGCGACGAGCGCCGGCGCGTCCATCGCGGCGTCGAGGTCGCTGGCGAGCAAGGTCGTCGCGCCTGGAGCGACGGATGCCCGCGGCAACGCGCACGCCACCTCCCACTCCGGCGGATGCTCGACGTGCAGGCGGGCTGACGCAGCGCGAGCGCCGACCGGCCACAGCAGCAGGCACGCGTGGTTCCAGTACGCATGCTCGTGCGTCAGGTCGGCCGTGCGCACGCTGAGTTCGTGCGCGTACACCGTCCAGGCGACGACGATGCGCCGGTCGGGCGCGCAGCCGCCGACCCGGAAACGGTTCTTGGCGACCTTCTCGACCGGCAACGCCGCCCCCGTGACGGCGTCGTGGGCCGTCACCCGCGACAGGTGGCGGCTGTACTCGCGGATCAGGTAGCTGCCCGGCGTCCAGGTCGGCAAGAACAGGTCACAGGACCCGACGTCCGCGACGGCCCCGGCAACGGCGCTCGGGGTGAAGGCCAACTCGATGCCGACCTCGCGGGTTGCGGGCCGGCGAACATCCAAGCGGTACTCGAGGGTCGCCAAGGCGGTGCTGCCTGGGAGGCTGGGGACCCGGCGCCGGCGCCCCGGGCGGAGTGCCGCGCGGGCAGATTGTGGAAAACTGGCGCGCCCGAGAGGATTCGAACCTCTGACCTGCGGCTTCGGAGACCGCCGCTCTATCCAGCTGAGCTACGGGCGCGCGCCGGGGACCGTCTTACTCAGGCGACCGGGCGAACACAACGGCGGCAGGTGGCGGCGCGAAACGGTCCTGCGGATCCGCGTCCCCGTCGGCGGGGTGGTTGCGAAGTAGCGGATCCTTGGTTCAATCGGCGTTGCTCCCACGCGAAACCTCGCGATTCGCCGGATCTAGTGGGAGTTGCTCCGTCCCCTCCGCATGTCGATCCGCATCGCACTCTCGCTGTCGACGCTGTTCGTCGCCGCCACGCTCGCGTGGCCTGGCGCGGCGCGCGAAGTGCAGGCAACGACCGGCGACGCGTTGATGGACTCGGACGGCGACTTCCTGCCGGACAGTGTCGAGTGGTTGGCGCTCTCGAGCGCGGCCGACGCCGACACGGATGACGACGGCGCCGGCGACTTCGTCGAGTTCGTGCAGCGTGGTCTGCCGCGCCAGCAGAGCGCGGCGTTGCCGATCGACCACGAGATGCGCATGGTCGTCACGGGCCCGCAGCCCGGCGCCGCGAGCGACGCGACGTGGTTGCACATCTTCATCCGTCGAGCCGAGGTCGCCGCGCCGCTGACCGGATTCACCGCGTGGTTGGAGCTGCCGTTCCTGCCGGGCATGCGCGTGCCCTTCGATCCCTTCGCGTTGCCGGGCGCTGACTGCGCGCAGCGCGACGCCGGCGACGATGGCCAATGGCTGCGCTTCTCGGCGCCGTTCCTCGGCGCGTCGCTGCTGCAGAGCATCCTGCCGTGCAGCTTCCACGCCGAGGCCGTGATCGGCGGCCGCGTCGTCCAAAGCGGCGCCAAGGTCTTCAACGCGCAGGGCACGATGGCGACGCTGACCCGCTTCCGCGCCGCGGGGTACGCGGTACAGAGCCTCGCCGCGCCGGCCAACCCGGCGGGCACGACGTCGAATCGCGTCTGCGTGCTCGAACTGCAGGAGATCGGCACGGGACCGACCGGCGTCCTCTACAGCGTCGTCGACGCGGACTGCGAGGACTGCAACGAGCTCGAGTGCGTGCTGACGAACTGCGCCCAGTCGATCGGCTGGGTGATCAACGTGCCCGGCGGCTCCGGCACGTTGGGCGGCCCCAACTGACCGTTCGTGGCTCGCACCGCGCGGCTCGCCGGTAGCGCCCCCCGTCCAGACCGCGTCGTCGCGTTGGCCTCACTCGGTCGAGCGTGCACTATCTTGCACCTTTCCCCGGCGGCTCCCCCTTTCCACGGAACCTGAGGCGCGGCGGCGCCCGTCTGAACAACCGTGGAACTATTGCGCGATCCTGACGCCGACCTCGTGGCCGCGTGCCGCGAGCCGGGCTCAGAGGGCTTCGAAGCTGCCTTCGAGCAGCTCTTCGCCCGCTATCGCGAGCGCGTCTACGCCATCGCCTTCCGCGTCGTCGGCAACGCCGTCGACGCGATGGACGTCGTCCAGGAGAGCTTCGCCCTGCTGTTCCGCAAGCTGCACGCCTTCCGCGGCGGCTCGCTGTTCAGCACGTGGCTGTTCCGCATCGTCGTCAACTGCAGCATCGACCATCGCCGCAAGCGCGACGGCAGCGGCCGCGTGCGCGCGATGAGCCTCGATTCGGCCGAGGGCGTCGATCCGATCGACGAGTCGCCATCGCCCGAGCTGCAGGCGCAATCGGAGGAGCTCGGCGGCCAGGTCCAGCATGCGATCTCGCTGTTGAGCCCGAAGCTGCGCGCCATCCTCGCCCTGCGTTACCTCGAGGACATGTCCTACGACGAGCTCGCCGCGACGCTCGGCCTGTCGCTCGGCACCGTCAAGTCGCGGATGGCCCGCGCGCATCTCGCGCTCGAAGCCGTCGTCCGCAATCGCTTCCCGCATCTGGAACACGGCCTCGCCGACCGCGCGGCCACGGGAGACGCGGGATGAATCGCCCCCACGACCCCGCCCACGGCACGCCGCCGGAATGCCGCGCCTTCCGCGCTTCGCTGGAGGCAACGGCCGAAGCGCCGCATGCGCGCGCCTGCGCAGCCTGCGCTGCCGCGATGGCGCTGCGCCAAGGCCTGACCAGCGCTCTGCGCCGCGCGCCGACGCCGCCGCCGGCGCTGGCATCGCGCGAGTTCCTCGCTGGGGTCCACGAGCGCATCGTCGCCGGCATCGAAGCCGCCAGCTCGCTGGCGCCGAAGATCGCCGAGCCCATCGAGACTCCGGCCGCGCCGCTGCGCGCCGCCCTCGGCGACCAACTCGCGCGCGCGTTGGCGACGCCTCCGACCTCGCCCGGTGAAGGTCGTTGGCAGGACGTGCGACGCGCCGTCATCGACGACATCGCCAGCCGTCGCGCCGCGCGCACGCGCATCGCCGTGTGGGTCGGTTTGGCCGGCGCAGCGGCTGCGGCCATGTTCCTCGTGGTCGGCCCTGGCTCCGACCGCGTCGCCGTTCCGACCATCGTCTTCGCCGACCTTTCCTCCGCCCCATCCGGCGACTTCACGGTCGTTCGCCGCGGCGCCGATCGCTGACCCGCCCCTACTTTCCCTGTTTCGAGCAACCGATAGCATCCGTTCCACCATGCGCCTCGTCTGCAACTCCGTGATCCGCAGTGCCCTGCGCGCGCTGGCCGTGGTGGCCGCCGCGACGGTGGCCCCGGTCGCGGTTGCGGTCGCGCAGGCGGACCAAGCGGCTGCCCTGCCGTCGCTGCAGTCGATCGATCAGGCGCAGCGCAGCCAGGACTACACGGCGATCCAGGTCCGCCGGTTCGTGACGCCGGCCACGCCCGGCGCGCCCGCCTCGGTGACCAGCGTGCGCGAACGGCTCGAAGTCGCCGCCAACGGCAGCGCCAAGCCCACCTTCGCGTTGACGTTCCTCGGCGTCGAAGGCGAGCCTGCCGGTTCGCCGCTGCAGCTGAAGTGGCAGCAGACGTACGCGCGCCACGGCGCGCAGTTCTTCGCGCACGGCAGCTTCCGCGTCCGCGACCTGCAGGTGGCGAGCGCCAACTACACGACCCACGACTTCGGTCCGGTCACGCGCGCCGGACGCACGGCCCGCCGGCTGGTGGTGTTCCCGACGTCGGTCGACAAGTCGATCTGGCTGGTCGAGATCGACGACGCCACCGCCGTCAGCCTCTACGCCGCCGAGTTCGACTCGCACCTGAACCTGCTGGCCGAGGTCGAGGCAGTGAGCTTCACCGACGCCGTCGGCACGTTCATGCCGCAGGCGTCGACCGCCGCGGCCGTGACCGACTTCGTCGCCGGCAAGTCCGCCATGGGCGATCCGGTCGGCCTCGTCGAGCCGATCCTGGCGGCGACGAGCGAGTACAGCCTGGACCGCGTCGAGGTGCAGAACGACCCGCTCAACGGCTCCTGGAAGATGACGCTGACGTACACCGACGGCGTCGACCAGTTCGTCGTCGTGCAGTCGCCCGGCACGCCGGACGCCTTCGCCGCCCTGCCGGGCAAGGCCAATGGCGGTGCGGTCATCGGCCGGTTCCGCGACGCGGCGATGTCCGCCCTGGTGTTCTGGGAAGGCGGCGTCTCCTTCCAGGTCGCTGGCCGCGGCTCCCTGCGCCGCCTGGACGACCTCGCGAAGAGCGTCTACCTCCAGGCGCTTTCGAGCAACTGAGCCGTCGCACGACCTCGACCGCGTCGCAGCGCCGCGACGGCAACCGTCGCAGCCGCGCGACGGTCCACGGTTCGAGTTGGGACTTCCTTCGCCGATCCGCCCATGCCATCGCGCTGACGCGCGCCGGCGCCGCTTGGCACACCGCGTGCTACCCAGTCCTCGTCAACCCATGGACAACTCGAACGACAACGCCCCCAAGTTGCCGGACATGCTGAGCTCGCTGGAGTACCGCTCCCGGCTCGCGACCAAGCTCAACTGCCTGATCGCCGTGCTGGAAGTCGCCATCGGCAAGATCACCAAGAGTCTCGACGTGCCCGGCGCCAACGAGGAACGCCTGCTGAAGATCCGCGGCAACCTCGAGAACACCCTCTCGATCTGCCACCGCGCCAAGCAGACGCTCGACAAGGCCTCCTCGCCGACGGCTTCCCCGGCCAAGGCGGAGACCAAGGCGTCGATGACCGCGCGCGACTACGTCGAACTCACCAGCATCGACGAATACCGGAAGTTCCGGACCATGGAGCCGATCACCCGCGACCAGTTGTCGCAGGTCGACCTCGAAGAACTCGCCCGCAAGCTGCTGGGCGGCTGAAGTGCGGATGCGCCGATGCCGCCGGCCGCTCGGCGGCCCCGGCCAGCGCCCCTGATCGCGGGCGCAAACGTCCGCGCCATGCGGACTTCATGAGGGAGTCCCCGAATGCCGATGCCGCAATGGAACGGCATGAACACGGCACACGCGGGGAAGAACGGGACGCTCGCCGGCAAGGCGCGCGTCGCCTTGCTCACCAAGGACCACGGCTCGGCGCTGGCCACTGCGCTGACGCGCGAAGGGCACGAGCTCTTCGAATGCGAGACGTGGCAGGATCTCGGCGCAGCCGCGTTCGACCTGATCCTGTGCGACGCCGCGACCGCCACGACGCAGACGGCGACGACCGACTGCCCGGTGCTCTTCGTCGGCAACGGCGAGGGCACGCCCGCGGAGCGCACGTTCACGGCCGAGGCGATCGAGTCCGGCCTCGATGCGATCCTGTCGCTGGCCGTCGCGCTCGCCGAGACGGCGAAGCGCTGCGAAGAGCTCGAGTCGCTGCTGCAGGGCCTGCACACGGGCTCGGCGCTGGTCGGCGCGACGCCGGTCATGCGCCGCCTGCAGGGCACGATCAGCCGCGCCGCGGACTGCGACCTGACGACGCTGGTGCAAGGTCCGACGGGCTCCGGCAAGTCGCTGGTCGCCCGCATGATCCACGCCAAGAGCCGCCGCGCGACCAACGCGCTGACGACGCTCAACGCCGCCGGCGCGACCACCGAGACGCTGGCCGCCGCGCTGGAGCAGGCGCGCAACTCGACGCTCGTCATCGAGGACGTCGAGAAGCTGTCCACCACCGCCCAGGCGCTGCTGGTCAAGAACCTGAAGGAGCGCACGCCGGCCACCGCCGCGACGGCGCCGCGCATCGTCGCCACCACGTCCGCGCACCTGACCGACCTGATTCCCCGCGGCACGTTCCGCGAGGACCTGTGCCTGCGCCTGCACGGCCTGCCGATCCAGGTGCCGGGCCTCCACGAGCGCCTGGACGACGTCGGACTGCTGGCCCAGGCGGCGCTCGAAGCGACCACCGGCGGCAAGCGCACGCTCACGGCCGAGGCCGTCGCGCAGCTGATGACGATGACCTGGCCGGGCAACGTCACCCAGCTGCAAGCCACGGTGCAGCGCGCCGCCCTGCAGAGCAACGGCGGCACGATCCAGCGCGAACACCTGACGGCTTCGACCACGCCGGTCGCGACGACGAACGAGACGACGACCCGCGCGACGACGACCACGACGACGCGCGCCGAGACCGAGCTCACCGAGGCCGACGTCCTGCCGTTCGAGCAGGAAGAACGCCGCCTGCTGGCGCGCGCCCTGCGCGCGACCAAGGGCCAGGTCCGCCGCGCGGCGCAGCTGCTCGGCATCGGCCGCGCGACCCTGTACCGCAAGATCCAGCAGTACCAGCTGCCGCTGCGCTGATCGCCGCGGCGCCGCCGCTATCCTGCGGCGGATGGCCGACGTGCCGATCCTCTTCCGCGACGACCGCCTCGTGGTCGTCGACAAGCCGGCGGGCACGCTCGTGGTGCCGGCCCCCGGACGCCGCGGGGAAACGCTCGTCGACCGGCTGACGCGCGAGCTCGGCCGGCGCGCCCTGGCCGTGCACCGGCTCGACGAGGACACGACCGGCGCCATGGTGTTCGCGCTCGACGACGAGACGCGCGCGGCGATGGAGGAACTGTTCCGTCGCCACGAAGTGGCCCGCGAGTACCTCGCGCTCGCGTCCGCGGCGCCATCGCCGCCGGCCGGCCGCGTCGAGTCGCAACTGGTCGAGGGCGACGACGGCATCGTCCGCGTGGCGGCGCGCGGCGGCCAACGTGCGGTCACGCACTACGAGACCATCGCGCGGCGAGGCCGCTGCACGCTGCTGCGCTGCCAGCTCGAAACCGGCCGCCGCAACCAGATCCGCGCGCACCTCGCGGCGCTCGGCTGCCCGCTGGCAGGCGACCGCAAGTACGGCTTCCGCGCGCGGCGACGAGCGCTTCCCGCGGGTCATGCTGCACAGCTGGCGACTGCGCTTCGCGCATCCGTTCGCCGCGCCGGCGGTCGTCGCCGAAGCGCCGCCCGAAGCCGCGCTCGCGCCGTGAACGGAAGCGCGCGACGCAGTACCATCGCGCGCGCGTGAGGGTGCCCATCGAATTCTCCGAGCGTTCCCTGCTCGCGTTCCTGGCGAGCACGCGCCTGCCCGTCGTGGCGCGCCTTGGCGCGTGGATCGACGGGCTCGCGCTCGCCGGCGCCGGCGCCTGCGGGGCCGTGGCCCTCGCTTCGCTCGCCTTCGTGCACGACGGCTTCTGGTCGCCGTCCGCGCCGCTCTCGGGCGCCGCCCCGACGCTCGCCGCGATGCCGTGCTTCCTGCTGGCGTGGTGGATGCGGCGTCGTGAACGCGTGCAGCGCGCGGCGACGCTGCTGCTCGTCGCCTGCGCGCTGCTCGGCGCGCTCGCGAGCTGGCCACGCGGCATGATCGACGCCGCGTGGTACGCGCAACCGGCGATCGCGGCCGTCGCCGGTCTGGCCCTCGGCGTGGCGCCGGGCCTGCTGCTCGCCGTCGGCGCCGCGGCCACGCTGCTGCTGGCCGGACGCCTCGCGCCGATCCCGCCGGCGCTCGTCGCCGCCGAGCCGCTGTTCGCGGCGCACTCGCTGGCGCTGGCAGCCGTCTCGCTCGCGCTGGCCCTGGTCGGCGCGATCGCCAACCGCCTGCTCTACGTCGCGCTGCTGACGGCGCAGGCCGAACGCCGCGACGCGCTCGAGTCGACGCACGCGCTGCGGCGCCGCGAGAAGCTGCTGCGCCATGCGCTGCGCGTCGACACCGTCGGCGAGCTCGCGGGCATGGTGTGCCACCAGTTGCGCAACACCTTCCAGGTGCTGATGGGCCACGTCACGCTCGGCGCGATCGCCGACGACGAGGAACGGCGGCGTCGGCTCGAGATGATCGAGCAGACCGTCGAACAGGCGAAGCCGCTGCTCGATCAGCTGATGCGACTGTCGCATCCGGACGATGGCGCGGTCGCGGAGATCGACGTCGCCGACGCCGTGCGCCGCTTCCTCGAGCACGCCACCCACGTGTTGCCGAGCAACATCCGGATCGCCAGCGACATCGCGCCGGAGCCGGCGCGCGCGACGATCGACCCGCAAGCGCTGCAGCACGCGCTGTGGAACCTCGCGATCAACGCGCGGCAGGCGATCACCGGCGAAGGCACGATCACCGTGCGCTGCCGCCGCACGACCGGCGCGGTCGTCATCGAGGTCGGCGACACCGGCTGCGGCATGCCGGTCGAGGTGCAGCGCCGCATCTTCGACCCGTACTTCACGACGAAGCCGGCGGGCCAGGGCACCGGACTCGGTCTCACCGCCGTCGCGCGCTTCGTGCGCAGCAGCCACGGCGAGATCTCGGTCGACAGCGAGGTCGGGCGCGGCACGACCTTCCGCCTGCTGCTGCCGACGAACGTCGGACGACTCGGCGCCTACGCCTGAGGGGCTGGCTGCCTGCGGCTGCTAGCGGCTGCCAGCGGCTGCCAGCGGCTGCCAGCGGCTGCCAGCAACCTGACCAGCAACCTCCCAGCGTCAGAGGCTGATCGGACGCCCCAGGCGCCGCGTCAGGACCTCGCCGAGCACGGTCGGCAGGGCGCCGCGGCCCTTGGTGTCGATCCACTGGCCCTGGGCATCCAGGGAGAAATGCCAAGCCGAGGCGCCCTCGGCGAGCCAGAGCTGGTTGGCGGCAGCCTGCCGGTTGAGGACGCAGTTCCGTTTGTCCGCAAACGCGATCTTGAGCACGCCGCCGGACAGGTCGGCTTCAAGCTCGTCGGGGTCGAAGCGGTCGAGCGCTGCCAGCAAGCGCTGGAAGCACTCGTCGGCCCGCCGCAGGAAGTCCTGGTCACCGCTCGGTGTCATCGGCGCGCATGGTGGGATGCACGGGCTCGCGGCGCCAGAGGTGGCTTGCGGTCGCGTGCCGCGAGCCGCCAGCGGGTCACGTCGCACGACGTGCGCGCAAAAAAAGAGTGGCCGGCGATTCTCTCCCAGAATCGCCGGCCCCGGGGCCCCGGTCGCGCAGTTTGCCCTCTCGATCAGCGCCAGCTTCCTTGCGGTTGCCAGCGCCGCGCGGCCGGGACCACTCGTCCCATGCATCATGTAGACGTCGGAGAGGGCAGAACTTTCCAAGTGCGTGCAGATTTTTGTGCACGCTTTTGAGGTGCGCGCCGGCGCATACGCCGAACGACCCAGGCGCGCCTCCGCGCAACGACGGCGCTTTCGGTCAGCCGCGCCGCTCGGCGACGACGCGCCAATCGGCGATGAGGTCCGCGACGCGCACGCCTTCGGCCTCGGCCTCGAAGTTGAGCAGCACGCGATGACCGAGCGCTTGCTGCAGGCACGCGTCGATGTCGGCGCGCACCACCGCCGGACGGCCGGCGAGCAGCGCGCGCGCCTTGGCGCCGAGCACGATCGCCTGGCCCGCGCGCGCGCTCGCGCCGTAGCGGACGAATCGCCGCGTGCGCTCGCCGGCTTCGGCGCGATCGGGATGCGTCGCGAGCACGAGGTCGGCGACGAACCTCAGCAGGTGGCTGCCGCAGAGCACGTCGCGCACGAGCGCTTGCAGCGCGCCGAGATCGGCCGGCGCCATGCGCGAGACCTCGGCCCCGGCCGGCGCGCCCGTCGTCGCCGCGAGGATCGCCGTCATCGCCTCGGCGGACGGCGTGCGCACGTCGAGCCGGAACAGGAAGCGGTCGAGTTGCGCCTCCGGCAGCGGGAAGGTGCCTTCCAGCTCGACGGGGTTCTGCGTCGCGACGACGTGGAACGGCTGCGGCAGCGCGTGGGTGACGCCAGCGACGGTCACCGAGCGCTCCTGCATGGCTTCGAGCATCGACGACTGGGTCTTGGGCGTCGCGCGATTGATCTCGTCGGCCAGCACGAGGCCGGCGAACACCGGCCCCGGCTGGAAGCGGAAGCGCCGGCTGCCGCCATCCTCGTCGATGACCTGCGTGCCGGTGACGTCGCTCGGCATCAGGTCCGGCGTGAACTGGATGCGCGCGAACTCGAGGCCGAGGCCAAGGGCCAGCGAGCGGACCAGCAGCGTCTTGCCAAGGCCGGGCAGGCCCTCGAGCAGCACGTGCCCGCCGGCGAGCAGGGCGACCAGCAGGTCGTCGATCAGCGCCTCCTGACCGATCACCTGGGCGCGCAGTTGGGCGCGCAGCGTCTCGACCTTGGGCAGGAGTTCGGCGGCGCGCTTCTGGGGATCGTCGGCCATGCGGATGCGGGAAGCGGCAAGCGTAGCTTGGCCGCGCACGCAGGCCAGACGATGATGCGGCCGATGCGCGAAGGTCGCTGGAGCGTGCTGCCCTTGCTGTTCGTCGCCGCGTGCGCTGGCGCGTCGCCGGATCCGCGCGCTGCCAGCGTCGACGACCTGCCGCCTGCCGCGGCCGACGCGGCCGAACGCGCCCAGGCGCTCGAACTCGCCACGCGGGCGGTCGCCGCCTGGCGCTCGACGCGGACCACGGAGGCCGCCGGGCTCGCCGACGAGGCGCTCGCGCGCG
>JBEITC010000243.1:0-6007 GCA_040375075.1 Planctomycetota bacterium
ACGACGTCCGGCGCCATGTTCGCTGCGCCCAGGCGCGTCGAGCCGAGATTGCGGTGCAGGTGCACGGTGCCGACCGAGGTCACCGAGACGAGATCGTCGCGACCGTCGCCGTCGACGTCGCCGCCGGCCATCGCCAGCGCGGTCGGCAGGCTCGGGCTGCCGGGCACCCAGTGGCCCGGGCCGCCGACATTGGTCGCCAGCGCCTTGCCGTCTTCGTCGAGGGCGGTCAGCAGCGTGCCGAAGAACAGGCTCGGCATCACGAGGTCCGGGCTGCCGTCGCGGTTGTAGTCGAGCACGGCAGCGACACCGCCGAGCGAGAAGGCCGGAACGGCGGTCGGGGCAGCGAACGGGTGCTGGGCCTGCGCGACGTGGCCGCAGGCAAGGAAGAGCAAGGTCATCACGGCAACCTCCTGAGGTTGGCGGAGCGCAACGACCGCAGCGGGTTCGGCCACCGTGCGACTCCAAGTCGCATGACGCCCGATCGCCATGGCGCGATTCACTCCATGCATGAGCGTGGCCGCGCATGGGTCGCGTCGTAATGACGACTAGGTGGTACGGCCTTGGGGCAGTGGTGACCCCACCGGCGGTCCTTTGATGTGCAGGGCCGCGGTGGCTGCGGCGCGGCGAGGCAGTGGTGGCCGTGTTGCGGCGAGCCCATGGCCGCAGTGCTGAAGCATTGTCGACGCCGACGCGTCGGCAGCCCAGGCGACGGCGCGGGCCGCCATCACGCCGCCACGCGGCTCCGCATGGGCGTCTGCGTCACGGCACGCGCGCCGAGCCGGAACGTGGTCGCGGCCGGGGCGACGGTCGATCGCGTCGCTGCGGCCGCGGCAGCGCGCCTCAGGGCACGAGCGCGAGCTTGCCGAGCGCCTGACGCGCCTCGAGCAGCTGGTGCGCTTCGCCGACCTGCGCCATGGGCAGCGCGCGGTCGAGCACGGGCCGCAGCCGGCCCTGCTCGAACAGACGCAGCACGCCGCGCAGGTCGCCCTTGCTGCCCATCGTCGAGCCGAGGATCGACAGGCTCTTGAAGAACACCGCGTGCAGCGAGAGGCGCACGTCGCCGCCGGTCGTGGCGCCGCAGGTGACGAGCCGCCCGCCGCGCGCGAGGCACTTGAGCGAGGCGTCGAAGGTCGCAGCGCCGGTGTGCTCGAACACGACCTGCACGCCGGCCTTGCCGGTGATGGCTCGCACGGCGGCGGCGACGTCCTGCTGCGTGTGGTCGACGACGTGGTGCGCGCCGAGCGCGCGCACGCGCTCGCACTTCGCCGCGCCGCCGGCGGTGGCGATGACCTGCGCGCCCAGCACGTTGGCGATCTGCACGGCGGCGCTGCCGACGCCGGACAGGCCGGCGTGCACGAGCACCGTCTCGCCGGCGCGCAGCTCGGCGCGGCGGACGAGCATGTTCCACGCGGTCTGGAAGACGAGGCAGATCGACGCGCCCAGCTCGAACGACATGCCCTTGGGCAGCGGCGCGACGTTGGCGGCGGGCACGCAGACGTACTCGGCGGACGTGCCGTCGCAGCTCTCGCCGAGGATGTGGTAGCTGCGGCACAGCTGGTCGACGCCGGACTGGCACGCTTCGCACGCGCCGCAGGAGACGCCGGGCAGCACGACGACGGCGTCGCCTTCCTTGTGGCCGCGGACGTCGGATCCGATCGCGTCGATCACGCCGGCCGCGTCGCTGCTCGGGATCAGCGGCAGCGGGAACACGTGGCCGGGCACGCCGCGGCGCACCCACGTGTCGAGGTGATTGAGACCGACGGCGCGCACGCGCACGCGCACCTCGCCGGGCAGCGGCGTCGGGATCGGGCGCTCGGTGAGCAGGAGCTTGTCGAAGCCGCCGTGCTCGCGCACGACGACGCAGCGCATGGTCGTCACGGGAGCGGGAGTTTGGCGGCGCGACCGGGGGCGTGTCGTGCCAAAACCGCCCCGAGTCGGCGGGCGCGCCCGCGCCGCCTCACCGGATCTCGACGAGATCCGGCAGGGCCCACTCCTTCTTGAAGTAGGGCTCGGTCGGCCCGTAGAGGCGGAAGTAGGCGAACCAGCCCTTGCCGGGCACGGTCTGCACGAAGTTGGCGTTGGCGCCCGCGGGCTTTGCCGGCCCGAAGTACAGGTCGACCGAGCCGTCGGCGTTGACGTCGAGCCCGGGCCGGCGCGAGGAGATGTCCGCCGCACCCTGCGGCGACTGCAGCGGCGCGCGCGACGTGTTCTCGTACAGCGTGAACGACCAGAACTGCTTCACCGGCGCGTTCGGCGGCACGCGCAGGCGGTAGGACCTGGCGCCGTCGAGCCACGCGCCCGACTGGTCGCGCGCGGTCTCCAGGTAGACCTGTCCGAAGCCGACGATGCGCCCCTGCATGCCCGAGGTGTTGCCGATCGCTTCGTAGAACCACGACGCGCGCTCGTCGAGCTGCGAGAACATCGGCAGCTGCTGGTCGAGTTCGACCATGTTGGCGTACTCCCAGTGGGCGCCGTCGAAGACCCGCGCGCCGGGGAAGCGCTTGTCGAAGGCGTTGGCGCGCGCCATCAGCTCGCCGGCCAGCGCCGCGTCGCCGAGGGTCTTCTTGCGGCGCGCATCGGGCGCGAAGGGCTTGCCCGGCTCCATGCCGAGCGAACGCATCATGGCGTAGAAGTAGCCGTTGTGCGGCTCCATCGGCTCGGGGTCGAGGATGCCCTTGAGCTGCTCGAAGTAGCGGATGTCGCTCGGCTGCCACGAGGCCCAGGCGCGGCCGCCGACGGGGACGAACTTGGTCTCGCCGGGCGTGGCGCGCTGGTTCCAGCCGTAGACGCGGTGCTTGCGCAGCGTCGCTTCGGCCTCGACCGGATCCGGCGCGAGGCCGCGCGAACCGAACCAGACCTGGTTGGTCTTGGAGCGCACGACGAAGTGGTCGGACGGGTTCAGGTCTTCGCCGCCCGGCGGCAGGATCAGGTACTTGCCGCCCTGGCCCTTGTCCGGCCCGGTCTGGCCCATGTCGATGACGGGTCGTTGCCAGATGTCGTCGACGCCACCGGCGGTCGCGCCGGCGGGCACCTCCACCACCAGCGGCCCCTGCGCCGCCAGGTTCCAGAACGTGAAGGCGTAGATGGTGGTCAGGTTCGGCGTCAGCATGCCCGCCTTGTCCTTGAGCGACTGGTACAGGACCACGTCGCCATCGCTCGCGCCGAAGACCGTGCGCTGGGCTTCGCGCAGCCCGTAGAAGCCCACAGCCGGCAGCCCCCACAAGAAGGTCTGCGTGGCGCGCTGGAAGTCCATCTCGTCGTAGAGCCGCTCGACCGACGCGCGCGAGGGGTAGCCGTTCTCGAGCTGCAACGGACCAAGTCGCGTGTCGACGGTCTGCGTCTGCGCGGGCAGCGCATCCAGGGACACGAGCGAGAAGGCCGCGAGGGCCGCGAGGGACCGGACGCGGAAGCGAAGGCGATGCATCGGCATGTTCCCAACAAGGCTGCGCAGAGCGTGCGGAATGCCGGCACCATCGCCGTCGACCATCGCCTGCCGTCGGCGAACGCTACGAGGCGGCGCGGACGATGGCACGACGAACCTCGGCACGCTGGCGCGCTGCATCGCAGGCCGCGCGGCGCGCACGGACCGACCGCCAGCGCCGTCACTTCGCCCGCGGATCGACCCCGTGCAGGTGCCGCACGAAGAAGTCCTGCCGCCGCCGCGCCAGCGCCGGCGATTCGCCGAC
The DNA here is from genome assembly GCA_040375075.1 of Planctomycetota bacterium. Taxonomy (GTDB): domain Bacteria; phylum Planctomycetota; class UBA1135; order UBA1135; family UBA2386; genus UBA2386. Next base: position 3,687 of record JBEITC010000243.1, read on the forward strand.
GCCGTGCCCGCCGCCCGGCACGACCACCAGTTCGAAGTCCTTGTCGGCGGCGAGCAGCGCGTTCGCGACCTGCATCGTCGAGGCCGGATCGACGTTGCGATCGAGCTCCCCCACCGTCAGCAGCAGCTTGCCGCGCAGCGTGGCGGCGTGCGTGACGTTGGACGAGTCGGCGTACCACGGCCCGATGGGCCAGCCCATCCACGCTTCGTTCCACCAGATCTTGTCCATGCGGTTGTCATGGCAACCGCAGTCGGCGACGGCGACGTGATAGTGCTCGGGATGATGCAGCAGCGCGGCGAGCGCGCTCTGGCCGCCGGCGCTGCCGCCGAAGATGCCGACGCGCGAGAGGTCGAGCCACGACCGCGTCTTCGCCGCCTCGCGCAGCCACAGCACGCGGTCGGGGAAGCCGCTGTCCTTGAGGTTGCGCCACGCGACGTCGTGGAAGGCCTTGTGCCGCCAGTTGGTGCCCATGCCGTCGATCTGCACGACGACGAAGCCGAGCTCGGCGATGGCGCGCTGGCGTTGGCCTAGCCCCCAGCGCTTTGGCACGTGGTGGTCGTGCGGGCCGGCATAGATGTCCTCGACCACCGGATAGCGGCGCTGCGGGTCGAACGTCGACGGCAGGATCAGGTGGCCGTGGATGTCGGTCGCGCCGTCGCGCCCCTTGGCGACGAAGCGCTCGGGCGGCCGGAAGCCTGCCGCTCGCAGCGCCGCGTCGTCGTCGCGCGCGAGTTCGGCGATGCGAGCGCCGTCGCTGGCGCGGCGCCATTCGCTGACCCACGGGTGGTCGGCGCGCGCCCAGCGCGCGACGAACGACTGCCGGTCGGGCGCCCATTCCCACTCGTGCGAACCGTCGGCCGTGGTCAGCGGCGTGACCGCGCCGTCGAAGCCGATGCGCACGAGGTGGCGGTGGTATGGATCCTGGCCCGGATGCACGCCGAGCACGGTCGCCCACAGCGCCTGCGCGTCCTCGTCGACGCGCTCGACGCGCCGCAGCACGAACTCGCCCGCGTACAAGGGCCGCGCCGCGCCGGTCGCGACGTCGACGCGCCACACGCGATTCCAGCCATCGCGCTCGCTCGCCCACAGCAGTTCCTTGTCGCCGCGCAGCCAGTGCAGCCACGTCTTCTGCGAGTAGTCGACGAACGTCGCGCTCTGCTCGTCGACGACCGTGCGCACCGCGCCGCTCGCCGTGTCGATGCCGTAGAGGCGCAGCCGCTGGTGGCCGCGCTGGTTGTGCAGCACGAACACCTCGCGCCCGTCGGCCGCCCAGTGCACGTGGTCGATCGACCACGCGTCGGCGAACGGCGCGTCGTCGACGGGGATCTGCCGGCCGGCCGCGGCGTCGAACAGGCGCGGCCGCGGCCGGTCGATGCGGTCGCCGGGCTTGCGGTAGTTCAGCACGTGCAGCTTCGGCTGCAGTTGGTCCTTCGGCGCCGACTCGACGAGGTGCACGAGCCGCTCCTCGCCGGGCGCCACCTGGAAGCCCAGCGCCGCGCGGCCGTCGGGCGACCAGTGCGCCGGCGCGTGGTACGGGTCCGCGGGGTAGCCGTCACGCGAGAGCCGCAGATCCTCCCCGCCGCGGCGCAGCCAGACGTCGTGGTCCTTGACGAAGAGCTCGCCGGCGCGAGGCGGGGGCGGCGGCTCGTCGGTCGCGCGCGCCGTCGCGCGCTCGCGCGACTCGGCGTCGACGACCGCGCGGCCGGCGTCGCGCTCGGCGACGAAGATGCCGGCGAGGTCGTTGGCGGCGAAGTCGAGCACCCACTGGTGCCCGGCGAAGGTCGCGAAGCGCCGCTCGCCGCCGGCCGGCACTTCGCCGTACGGCTTCATCGCGCCGTCGCCGGCGACCCAGAACACGCGCACCGCGCGGTCGAAGCGGTTGTAGAACGTGATCGCCGTCGCGTGGCTCGAGTCGCCGCTCGGCCGCCAGCGCGGGCGCGGCGCCAGCGTGGCCTCGACGTCGGGCAGGCGCAGGTCTTCGCGCTTGCTCGCGCGCCGCAGCGAGCCGTCGGCCTCGACCAACGTCCAGACCGGCTGCGGCCCGCGCTCGTCGACGAACCACAGCCGCTTGCCGCCGTCGAGCCAGCGCCACTGCGGGCGGAACGGCCGGTCGAGCTTCGACCACGCGGCCGGCAGCGCGCGGGCGCGTTCGTAGTCAGCCTGCGTGCCCTGCGCAGGCAGGGCAGCGGCGAACGGGACAAGGCCGGCGAAGGCGGCGGCGAGGCGGCGCATGGCGGACACTCTGCCATGCGCGCGCCGCGACGGCGACGGGGCGGCGCGCGCCGCAGGATCGCCGGCGGCGCGGCCCGTCGGCCTCAGTG
>JBEITC010000018.1:0-21710 GCA_040375075.1 Planctomycetota bacterium
CGAGCAGCGCGATCGCCGCGTCCTTCGGCGACGAGCCGACGCCGGCGGCGGCGACGGCGGCGGGACGTTCGCGCCACGCGATCTCCGGACCGAGCAGCGCGCCCGTGGCGAACAGCACGCAGACGCACCAACACAGCCAGCGCGCCAGCGGCGTGGCCGAGCGCACCACGGCGAGGCCGACGGCGGCGAGCAGCGCGAGCGCGATGGCGGCGAGCGTCATTCCCTGCGCAGGCATCATCCTCTGCCCAGCAAGAACATCGGCGCGATCCAGTCGACGCGGTCGCCGAGGTCGCGGCCCTTGCCGTGGTCGACTTCGAGCGTCACGGTGTCGCCGGCGCGCACCGGCAACAGGCCCGTGTCCTGCGCCGATTGGCCGAACGCGAAGTCCTTGCGCTCGAAAACGAGCTTGTCACCGACGAGCACGCGCACATCGACGCGCGGCTCGAGGCCGAGCAGCGCCACGCTGTCGTCGAAGGCGACGCGCGTCCAGAACGACGCGGCCCCCGCCGGCGCGACGTACGCGAGCCGGCTCTTGCTGTGCACGCCGAGCCCCTTGCCGACGGCGCGGCCACCGGCGACCAGCGGGCCGCCGAGCGCGTTCGCGTCACGGCGGAACGGATGCACGACGTCGCCGTCGAAGCCGCTCTCGCGCACGGCCGCCGGCGTCAGATCGGACAGGTGCGCGCAGCCGCCGTGCAGCGCCAGCGCGCCGAGGTCGGACCAGCGCAGCGTCGCGGCGATGCCGCCTTCGAGTTGCAACTGCACGCCGTCGTCGGCGCAGCGCACGAGCGTGACACCGACGCGGTCGCCGACGCGCGTCCACAGCGTCGCGCCGGGCGCGTCGACGCGCGCTTCGGCCCCGCGCAGACGCAGCGCTGCGACCTCGTCGACGGCGAACCAGCGCGGCGCGTCGACGCCGTCGGGCTGGAAGCGCACGCCGGGCGCGCCGAACTGGTGCAGCGCGCCGGCGAGCAGGTCGAAGCCGACCTTGGCGCGCACGAAGAGCGCTTCGTCGACGCCGTCGGGCAGGCGCAGGCGCAGCGGCTCCGCGACCGTCGGCGCGGCGAGCGCGTCGAGGCGATCGACGGCGACGGCGACCGTGCCGAAGACCGGCGACTGCACGTCGACGCGGTTGCCGGCGTCGTCGCCGCCGGTGATCGCGCCGCGCAGCACGTCGCCGCCCTGCAGCCACGCGCTCGGCAGCGCCGGGGGCGCGGTCGCCACGCCGCGCACCAGCAGCAGCGCGCCAGCTGGCACCACCATCGCCTTGCCGCCGACCGAGGCGGTGAAGCCGGCGGTGGCATCGCCGCGCAGGCGCTCGGCCACGACCGCCACGCCGTCGCGCAGCACGAGCTCGACGCTCGCATCTTGCGCCGCCGCAACCGCCAGCAGCACGGCGGCAGCCCCGAGGCCGCGCAGCGCGCTCATGCCATGGTGGCAGAGGTCGCACGACGGCAGCGAACGCCCCCTGCCAGATTGGCGCGGGGGCGGCGGCATCCGCACCGCGCCGCCACAATCCTGCGATGCCTCAAATCGTTCTTTGATAACCAGTTGCATGCATCCACCAGATTCCGGTCCGGGGTCGTCCCACGGTCGGCACCGCGTTTGCTTTGGCGCGCGCCTCACGGCCCGTGCCGCACGCGTGCGCACCGGGCCGATCGGCAGCTCCACTCGCTCAGGGTGGCCTCGGCTGCCACCCCAACCACGAACGTATCCAGATTCCCCCCCGAGGTTGTGATGGTCAAACAACTCGTGTTCGAAAACGACGCCCGCGAGGCCGTCCTCCGCGGTGTCGCCAAGCTGGCGAAAGCCGTCGTCTCCACTCTCGGCCCGCGCGGCCGCAACGCCGTGCTCGACAAGGGCTGGGGCGGTCCGACGGTCACCAAGGACGGCGTCACCGTCGCCGAGGAGATCGACCTCGAAGACCGCTACGAGAACATGGGCGCCAAGCTCGTTCGTGAGGCGGCCAGCAAGACGTCCGACGCAGCCGGCGACGGCACGACGACGGCGACGCTGCTGGCGCACGCGATCGCGGAAGAAGGCATGCGCTACCTGACCGCCGGCGCCAACCACGCCGAGCTGATCAAGGGCATCCGCGCCGCCGCCGACACGCTCGTCGCCGAGCTGAAGAAGATGGCGAAGACGGTGCCGGCCAACGACTACAAGGCCATCGCGCAGGTCGCGACGATCTCGGGCAACAACGACCCGGAGATCGGCAAGATCCTGTCCGAGGCGATGAAGAAGGTCGGCGAGAACGGCGTCATCACGGTCGAGGAAGGCAAGGGCCTGGAGACCGAGGTGAAGGTCGTCGAGGGCATGCAGTTCGACCGCGGCGACCTGTCGCCGCACTTCGTCACCAACGCCGAGGACATGACGGTCGACCTGCGCGACTGCTACGTCCTCGTCCACGAGGACAAGCTCTCCAGCATCCGGCCGCTGCTGCCGCTGCTCGAGAAGCTCAAGGAGAGCAACAAGCCGCTGCTGATCCTCGCCGAGGACGTCGAGGGCGAGGCCCTGGCGACGCTCGTCGTCAACAAGCTGCGCGGCATCCTCAAGGTGTGCGCGGTCAAGGCGCCGGGCTACGGCGACCGCCGCAAGGCCATGCTGCAGGACATCGCGATCCTTTGCGGCGGCGAGGCGATCTTCAAGGACCTCGGCCTCGACCTCGAGAAGGTGCAGCTGCGCCAGCTCGGCGTCGCCAAGAAGGTGCTGATCGACGGCGACAACTGCACGATCGTCGAGGGCAAGGGCAAGGCCGCGGACATCAAGGCCCGCGCCGACCAGATCCGCCGCGAGATCGACCAGACGACGTCGGACTACGACCGCGAGAAGCTGCAGGAGCGCCTCGCCAAGCTGACCGGCGGCATCGCCGAGATCCGCGTCGGCGCCCACACCGAGACCGAGATGAAGGAGCGCAAGGACCTCGTCGAGGACGCCATGCACGCGACGCGCGCCGCGATCGCCGAGGGCATCCTCGCCGGCGGCGGCACCGCGCTGCTCAAGGCCGGCCAGGCGCTCGCCAACCTCGACCTGAAGGGCGACGCCGGCTTCGGCGTCGAGCTGATGAAGAAGGTCGTGCAGATGCCGGTCCGCCAGATCGCCGAGAACGGCGGCGTCGACGGCGCGGTCGTCGCGCGCAAGGTGCTCGCCAACAAGTCGAACACGTTCGGCTTCAACGCGCTCACCCGCGAGTACGGCGACATGATCGGCTACGGCGTCGTCGACCCGACCAAGGTCACGCGCAGCGCCCTGCAGAACGCGGTCTCGATCGCGACCCTGCTGCTGACGACCGACTGCCTCATCACCGAGGGCAAGAGGGAAGAGGACAAGGCCGGCCACGGCCACGACCACGACTGATCCTGCCCACGATCGATCCCGTCGACGGTTGATCCCGTCGACGATCGGGGCCGGCGCGGCCGCCGAGCGGCCGCCCGCCCCGCGACTCCCCCACGCACACCCAAACCAGATTCATCCGGAGTAGAACCCCCATGACTTCCCTGCGTCCGTTGGAAGATCGCGTCGTGCTGAAGGTGCTCGACGCCGAGGAGAAGACCGCCGGCGGCATCCTGCTGCCCGACACCGCCAAGGAGAAGCCGCAGCGCGGCAAGGTCACCGCGGTCGGTGAAGGCAGGTTCGGCAAGGACGGCAAGCGCCTCGCGCTCGACGTCAAGAAGGGCGACATCGTGCTCTTCGGCAAGTACGCCGGCAGCGACGTCAAGGTCGGCGGCGAGGACTTCAAGATCCTGCGCGAGAGCGAGATCCTCGCCAAGGTGGAGGGCTGATCCCGATGGGCAAGCAGATCATGTACGACGACGTCGCGCGCCGTAAGGCGGTCGCCGGCGTCCAGAAGCTCGCCAAGGCGGTCAAGGTCACCCTCGGCCCGGCCGGCAAGAACGTCATCATCGAGAAGTCCTTCGGCGGCCCGCAGGTCACCAAGGACGGCGTCACGGTGGCGAAGGAGGTCGAACTGGAGGACCCGTTCGAGAACATGGGCGCGAAGCTCGTGCGCGAGGTCGCCAGCAAGACGAACGACGTCGCCGGCGACGGCACGACCACGGCGACCGTGCTCGCCGAGGCGATCCTGACGATCGGCCAGCGCTACCTGACGAGCGGCGTCGACCCCAACCACCTCCGCGCCGGCATCGACGCGGCGGTCGAGGCGGTCACCGCCGAGCTCGCCAAGATGGCGAAGAAGATCGACAACAAGAGCCGCGACGAGATCGCCCAGGTCGGCGCCATCTCCGCCAACAACGACATGGCGATCGGCAACCTGCTCGCCGACGCCATGCTCAAGGTCGGCAAGGAAGGCGTCGTCACCGTCGAGGAAGGCAAGAGCGCCAGCACCGAGCTCGAGCACGTCGACGGCATGCAGTTCGACAAGGGCTACATCTCGCCCTACTTCATCACCGACCCGAAGTCGATGGAGGCGCAGTTCGAGAACGCCCTCGTGCTGATCCACGAGAAGAAGATCTCGAACGTCCGCGAGATGATCCCGCTGCTGGAGCAGACCTCGCGCAGCGGCAAGCCGCTGGTCATCATCGCCGAGGACGTCGAGTCCGAGGCGCTGGCCGCGCTGGTCGTCAACCGCCTCAAGGGCGTGCTGAACGTCTGCGCCGTCAAGGCGCCGGGCTTCGGCGACCGCCGCAAGGCCATGCTGCAGGACATCGCGACGCTGACCGGCGGTCAGTGCATCAGCGAGGACCTCGGCGTCAAGCTGGAGAACGTCACGCTCGAGCAGCTGGGCTCGGCCGCGAAGATCCGCATGACGAAGGACGCCACGACGATCGTCGGCGGCGCTGGCAAGAAGGCGGACATCACGGCCCGCGCCGACAGCATCCGCAGCCAGATCGAGAAGACGACGTCGGACTACGACCGCGAGAAGCTCCAGGAGCGCCTCGCCAAGCTGACCGGCGGCGTCGCGATCCTGCGCGCCGGCGCGATGACCGAAGCCGACATGAAGCAGACCAAGCAGCGCATCGAGGACGCGCTCAACGCCACGCGCGCGGCCGTCGAAGAGGGCATCGTCCCCGGCGGCGGCGTCGCGCTGCTGCGCGCCAGCAAGGTCCTCGACACGCTGAAGGTCAAGGGCGACCAGCAGTTCGGCGTCGAGATCGTCCAGCGCGCTTGCGAGGCGCCGATGCGCCAGATCGCCGAGAACGCCGGCGAGGACGGCTCGGTCGTCGTCGACGAGGCGCTCGGCAAGAAGTCCAACGAGGGCTTCAACGCGCTGACCGGCGAGTGGACCGACATGTTCAAGGCCGGCATCGTCGACCCGACCAAGGTCGTGCGCAGCGCGCTGCAGAACGCGGCGAGCATCGCCGGCCTGATGCTGACCACGAACACGATGGTCACGACGATCGCCGACGAGAAGAAGGCGGTCGAGGGCAGCACGAGCTGACCTGCTGAGCGACCACGACGGACCGCGGCGGCGCGCAGGCGTCGCCGCGGACCGTCGCCGCGAGCCCCCGCCATGGCCCAGAAGCGCGACTACTACGAAGTGCTCGGCGTCGACCGCAAGGCCGACGACGACACGATCAAGAAGGCGTACCGCAAGCTCGCGCTCGACAACCACCCGGACCGCAATCCGGGCAACGCCGAGGCCGAGAAGCGCTTCAAGGAGGTCGCCGAGGCCTACGCCGTGCTCAGCGACGGCGAGAAGCGCAGCCGCTACGACCAGTTCGGCCACGCCGGCGTCGACGGCCCGCAGGGCGGCGGCCAGGGCTTCCAATCGGCCGAGGACGTGTTCGCCGCCTTCGGCGACCTCTTCGGCGGCAACGGCGGCTTCTTCGAGCAGTTCTTCGGTGGCGGCGGCCGGCGCGGCCGCGGCCGGCGCGGCGCCTCGCTCAAGGTCGACATCGAGCTCACGCTCGAAGAGGTCGCCAAGGGCTGCAAGCGCACCATCGAGATCAAGCGACCGGTGTCGTGCGAGAAGTGCGGCGGCAACGGCTGCAAGGCCGGCACGCAGCCCAAGAAGTGCAAGACCTGCGCCGGCCACGGCCGCGTCGTGCGCCAGCAGGGCTTCTTCCAGGTGCAGCAGACGTGCCCGACCTGCGACGGCGCCGGCCAGCAGATCGACGACCCGTGCACGTCGTGCAAGGGCCGCGGCGCCGTGCCGAAGTCGAGCCCGCTCGACCTGACGATCCCCGCCGGCATCGAGACCGGCCACACGCAGCGCATCGCCGGCCAGGGCGAACCGGGCGACGGCGGCGGCCCGCCGGGCGATCTCGTCATCGTGCTGCACGTCAAGGAGCACGAGGTCTTCACCCGCTACGGCGACGACCTGATGATGCAGAGCCGGATCTCGTTCCGGCAGGCCGTGACCGGCGACGAGCTCGAGATCCCGACCATCACCGGCGAGACCGTGACCATGCAGGTCCCGGCCGGAACCCAGCCGGGCGAGAAGTTGCGCGTGCGCAACCATGGCCTACCTCGGGGCGACGGCTACGGCCGCGGCAGCCTCGTCGTGCAGGTCCAGATCGACGTGCCGAAGAAGGTCAACGCGGAGCAGGAAGAGCTGCTGCGCAAGTTCGACGAGCTCGACGGCAGGAAGGGCAAGAAGAACGGCAAGAAGACGATCTTCGAGAAGGTGAAGGACATCTTCTCGTGACCGAATGGAGGCGCCTCCCGTGAACGACACCGGAACGAATCAACCCGACGGCGCGGCCGGCAACGGCCAGACCAAGGAGCCGACCGTGGAGATCCCGACGCACGAGCAGGAGATCGTGAGGCTGCGCGAGGAGTGCGCCGCGCTCGAACAACAACTGCAACGCCAACTCGCCGACGCCGCCAACGTGCGCCGGCGCACGCAGCAGGAGTTCGACGAGCAGAAGCGCCGCGTGCTGGCCGGGCTGACGCAGGAACTGCTGCCCGCGCTCGACACCTTCGCGATGGCGCTCATGGCCTTCGACCAGGGCAACACCGACCCCAAGACGCTGATCGAGGGCGTGCGCATGACGCGCATGCTGCTGACCAGCGCGCTGGAGCGGCACGGCCTGCAGGAGATCAAGGCCGAGGGCCTGCCGTTCGACCCGCAGCGGCACGAAGCCGTCACCACCGAGGCCGCCGCCGGCGTCCAGGAAGGCCACGTCGTTCGCGTGCTGCAGGCCGGCTACCTGCTCGGCGACCGCGTCGTGCGCTACAGTCGCGTCGTGGTCGCCGGCCCAGCACCGAAGAGCTGACCACAAGGATCCCGCCATGCCCACCTACGACTACGCCTGCAGCGCCTGCGGCCACCGGTTCGAGGAGTTTCAGAGCATGTCGGCCGAGCCGCTGAAGAAGTGCCCGGCCTGCAAGAAGGCGAAGCTCGAGCGCCTGATCGGCCCGGGCGCTGGCGTGATCTTCAAGGGCAGCGGCTTCTACGAGACCGACTACCGCTCGGCGTCGTACAGCAGCGACGCGAAGAAGGACGCTGGCGGCGGCGGCGGCGGCGGCGGCTGCGCGCCGACCTGCGGGACCAGCGACGCGCCGGCGGGCTGCAAGATGCCGAAGAAGTGAGGCTGGAAGGCGCGCGGTGCGCGCCCGGGGCGACCGAGGGAGCGCTGGGGGTGCGGTGGATGGATGGCGGAGTGTTGGTGTGAGGGTCGGGTGAGACCCAATCCAATGACGTCCAATCCAATAACACAGAGAAAGCAGGGAGAGCACCGAGCGGCACAGAGGGGCAGAACAGAAAGGCGATAGGAAGCAGAAGCAGAAACAGAAAGGGCAGCAGCAGCAGCAGCAGCAGCAGAGAAGCAGAGGCAGAGACGCAGAAGCAGACGTGAAGCCGCCTACCGGCTCGCTGCCCTGCACGGCCCGCATCACCTCCTGCGCCCCCCCCTCGCTCCTTCTTCCGTTCCTGCCTTCTGCTGTCTTCGTCCTGCCTTTGCCCGGTTGCCGCTCTGTGCCCCTCTTTGCTTCCTCGTTCTTTCTCTGTGTTACCTTCTGGTTCTGCTTCCACCACCACAGTCCGCCTCACCGCCTCGATCAAACTCGCATCCTCCGAATCCCGTGCTTCAGCAGCGGCGCGTGGAAGTTGATCAGCAGGCCGACGGGTAGGCGCGATAGGCGCAGGTAGGTCAGCAACTGGGCCTCGTGCACGGGCAGCAGGCGGTCGACGGCCTTCAGTTCGACGACGATGGCGCCGTCGACGAGGAAGTCCGGGCAGAACGCGCCGTCGATGCGCAGGCCTTGGTACTCGATGGCCAGCGGTTGCTGCTGCACGACGGCGTGGCCGCGGGCCGCGAGTTCGTGCGCGAAGCAGGCGGTGTAGGCGTGCTCGAGCAGGCCGGGGCCGAGCTCGCGATGGACGGCGATCGCGGCGCCGAGGATGCGGCCGGTGAGTTCGCGGTCGGCGGCGTGGAGATCGACGAGCAGTTCGGGCGTGGTCATGGGCATCGCGGCGGCGCACGGCCGCATGCTCATGGTGCGCGACCGGGGGCATGCGCGCGCCGACCGCTCGCCACGCCGCGCCGCGGCCTACTCGCGCAGGGCGTCGACGTTCCAGGAGGCGACGCGGCAACCGTTCTGGAACACGTCGAGCGCGCCGACGCCACCGTGCGGCAGGTTGAGCGAAAGGCAGCGCGAGAGGCGCATGCCGAGCATCGCGGCGGTGAAGCCGCTGAGCACGGAGCCGGGCAGCACGACGACGACTTCCTTGCCGAGGACCTTGGGCATCCACTCGGCCCACCACTGCAACACGCGTTCGACGGCGTCGCCGAGGTTCTCGCCGCCGGGCGCCTTGCAGTCGCCGAACTCGCTGAAGAACGTGCGCACGGCGCCGTCCTCGTCGCGCATGACGTCGCTCCACGCGCGGCCCTGCCAGCGGCCCATGTGCTGGTCGCGCAGGCGCGGATCGGCGACCGCTTCCTTCTGCTGCGCCTCGGCGATCGCGCGCGCCGGACCGAGGCATTGCGGCTGCGGGCTGCCGTGCACCGCTTCGACGGGGATGGCCTTGAAGATCTCGAGCCAGCGCAGCACCTGGGCGCGGCCGCGGCGGCTCAGTTCGGCGGGGCCGTCGCCGACCGCCACGCTGGCGTGGACGGCGTCGAGCTCGGGGTGGCGGCACAGCCAGAGGCGGCAGAAGTCGGTCGTATCAGGCAGCACGCGACCATGCTCGCCGAACGACGGCCGCGACGCCACGATCCGTCGCCACCGCCGGACCTCCGTCGTGGCCCCGCCCCGGCGGCGCCGCTACCCTCTGGCCCGTGACGTTCGCCACGCTGAAGACCGGCATCGACGGGCTCGACGGCATCCTCGCCGGCGGCATCCGCTACCCCGACGACGCCGCGGTCTTCTTGTGCATCGCCGGCGGCCCCGGCACCGGCAAGACGCTGCTGGCCCTGGAGATGGTCGTGCGGGCGTGGCTCGACGACGAGGAGGGCGCGACCTTCCTCTACTACTCGGTCGAGCACGCCCCCGAGGCGATCCAGAAGAAGCTCGCGTCGGACTTCGACTGGTACCGCAAGAAGCGCGCGATCGAGGCGCAGCCGCGCGAGGTGCCCAACAAGCTGACGCTGCGCGCGGGCGGCTCCGGCAGCGAGCTGACGCTGACGCAGGCACGGCCGGCGGCGCTGCAGCAGAAGAGCGCGCGCGGCACCACCGTCGACATCGAGTGGATCCTCGCCGAGATCGAGAACCAGCGCATGGTCGGCCCGGTGCGCATGGTCGTGATCGACAACGTCGGCCTGCTGCTGACCGACCTCGAGTACTTCGAGAAGCGCGCGGCGCTGCTCGAGGTGCGCCGCCGCCTGCTCGAGCACAAGATCCACGGCATCTTCGTGATGGAGGAAGCGCACCCGCGCGATCTCCGCCTGCCGTCCGCCGAGGAGTTCTCGACCGACCTGATGATCCACCTGTCCTTCAAGGAGGAGGCGGCGGACTTCAAGGCGCGCGCGCTCGAGATCAGCAAGGCGCGGCACCAGTACTACTACCGCGGCGTCCACCACTTCTCGATCGCCGGCCGCGGCATCACGCGCGACGTGTACCTCGGCGCGCGCAACGAGCGCGGCCCGGGCATCCACGTCTATCCGTCGGTGGCGGCACAGCTGTCCATGGCGCGCGACCAGGCGCAGTTCGCCGTGCCGACGCGCGGCGACGCGCCGATCGGACTGGGACACCCCGACCTCGACCGCGCCTTCCTGAACGGCTCGGGCCCGGCGCTGCGCAGCTCGACGGTGCTGCTGGCCGAGCCGGGCACGCGCGCGACGTTCCTGGCCCTGCGCTTCCTCGCCGCGGGGCTGCGCAACGGCGAACGCGTGCTGTTCGTCAGCACGCGCGAGGACCGCGACGCCGTGCGCCGCATCTGCCAGCGCGAGCCGGTGCTCGCGCCGTGCCTCGACGCCGAAGGCCGCTTCGCGCCCAACTTCCGCGTCGTCTACCTGCACCCCGAGTTCATCGCGCCGGGCAAGTTCAACTGGGACCTGATCCGGCTCTGCCAGGGCGGCCACGCCGACGGCGCGCCGCAGCCGGTCACGCGGCTGGCGTTCGACAACATCTACCGGCTGCAGGACCGCTTCCCGCTGATCACCGACCAGCGCTTCCTGCTCGCCGCGCTGCTCGACATGCTGCGTTACCAGGGCGTCACGCCGTTCTTCGTCGACATGGCGCCGCCCGGCGCGTGGCAGGGCCGCGGCGACTTCGACCCGTCGCCGTACCTCGTCGCCTTCGACACCGTGATGCACACGTGGTTCGCCGACGAGAACCGCAACCAACCGTTCTTCCGCGTGCTCAAGTCCGTCGGCAACGACTACGCCAACGAGCCGGTCGCGATCGACTGGCGCAAGGACTGAGCCGCAACCTCCAACCACCCCACGACGAATCCGAGACGAACCCATCATGCGCATGAAGCTCGCCGTCGCAGCGCTCGCTGCCGTTCCCACCTTCGCCGTCGCCCAGGACGGCAGCGCGCCGCCGGCCCCCGCCGCGCGCGCGACCGACGAGACCGCCAAGGGTCGCTTCGGCTTCGACCTCACCTCGCAGTACTTCTTCCGCGGCATCCGGCAGGCCAGCGACGGCCTGATCCTGCAGCCGTGGGCCGAGATCGGCTGGTCGCTGATGGACGGCAACGACTCGGTGCGCGGCCTCGAGCTGACCCTCGGCACGTGGAACAGCCTGCACAGCGACCAGCCGGGCGGCGCCGACGGCTCGTGGTACGAAGGCCGCGGTTACATCGACCTGACGGCCCCCGTCGGCGAGAAGTGGACGTTCGGCGTGCGCTACACCGGCTACGGCAACCCGAACGGCGCCGGCCCCGTCGATGGCGTCGATGGCTTCGGCTCCGTCCAGGAGTTCGCCGTCCGCGCGCAGCTCGACGACCGCGGCTACCTCGGCGACCTGATCGAGGGCGGCCTGCAGCCGTACGTGATGCTGGCGTTCGAGACCGACGGCGAGCGCGAGTACTACTTCGGCGGCACGCCCGACACCAACAACGGCGTCTACGGCGAACTCGGCATCACGCCGAGCTTCAACACCGGCATCGGCGACGACGACCTGCGCCTCTACGTCCCGGTCAAGCTCGGCCTCAGCGCCAGCGACTACTACCAGGACAGCACGACGGGCAAGGACGAGAAGTTCGGCTACCTCGACGTCGGCGCCGAGATCCGCGCGCCGCTCAACTTCCTGCCCAACCGCCTCGGCCCGTGGCAGGCGGTCGTCGGCGCGCACGTCCTGCTGCTCGGCGACAGCTGCGAGGAGCGCAACAAGGCGACCAGCGACGCGTCGGTCAGCGGCGACGAGATCGAGTTCATCGTCAACGTCGGCCTGTCGACGACCTTCTGAGGCCCGCCCTGCCGCGGCGCGCGCCGGCTCAGGCCGGCGCGCCGTCGCCGTAGACGACCTCGACGCGCATGCGCGCGAGGTTCTCGTAGGTGCGCCGGCGCCGCTGCTGCGGCCACCAGTCGTAGAGCAGCAGTTCGAGCGGCCGCCACATCGCCACCCAGCCGATGATGAGCAGCCCCTCCTCGACGAAGCGCAGCCAGTCGCCCGGGTCGAAGCCGCGCAGGAACCCGCGCAGCAGCATGCAGGCGACCAGGAACAGCACGCCGATGCCGAGGCTGTCGCGGCCCTGCTGCAGCGTCCGACGCACGTCGAGTCGCGCCAGGTCGGCGCGGTACGCGAAGTAGTTGGCGATCGCGTCCTGCACGGTCCGCTCCGGATCGAAGCGGCGCTGGTCCTCCGGCAGGTGCAGTCGGAACACCAGCGGCGCGTCAGCAGGGAACTCGCGCGCCCAACTGACGATGAACTCCTCGGCGTCGCGGTCGAGGTCCTTCTCGTGGAACGGCGCGGGGTCGAACGAGTCGAACAGCTGCGCCAGTTCGCGCAGGCGCAGCTCGATGCGGCCTTCGCCGCCGCCCCCGGCCGCGCCGCCGGTCACCGGCCCGCCTTGTGCCCCTGCACGATCTGCTCGACGACCTGCGGCTCGGCCAGCGTGGTGAGGTCGCCGAGCTCGGTGTAGTTGCTCTCGGCGATCTTGCGCAGGATGCGGCGCATGATCTTGCCGCTGCGCGTCTTCGGCAGGCCCGGCACGACCTGGATGCGGTCCGGGGTGGCGATCGGGCTGATGACCTTGCGCACGACCTGCTTCAGCACCGCCTCGACCTCGGCGGCCGGCACGCCGTCGGCCGGCTTGCCGGCGATGACGTAGGCGTAGATGCCCTGGCCCTTGAGGTCGTGCGGGAAGCCGACCACCGCCGCCTCGGCGCAGAACTCGTGGCTGACCAGCGCGCTCTCGATCTCGGCGGTGCCGAGACGATGGCCGGCGACGTTGAGCACGTCGTCGACGCGACCGGTGATCCAGTAGTAACCGTCCTCGTCGCGCCGGCAGCCGTCGCCGGTGAAGTACAGGCCGGGGTACATCGCGAAGTACGTCTGCTGGAAGCGCGCGTGGTCGTTGAGGATCGTGCGCGCCTGGCCCGGCCAGCTGCCGGCGAGGCACAGGTTGCCCGACACGCCGTTGCCGACCAGCTCCTTGCCCTGGTCGTCGACCAGCAGCGGCCGCACGCCGGGCAGCGGGAACGTCGCCGAGCCCGGCTTGCACGGCGTCGCGCCCGGCAGCGCCGAGATCAGGATGCCGCCGGTCTCGGTCTGCCACCACGTGTCGACGACGGCGCAGCGCTTGTCGCCGACGACGTCGTGGTACCACTGCCAGACCTCGGGATTGATCGGCTCGCCGACCGAGCCGAGCACGCGCAGGCTCGTGCGCGCGTGCTTCTTCACCGGCTCGTCGCCAAAGCGCAGCAGCGCCCGCAGCGCCGTCGGCGCGGTGTAGAAGATGTTCGCCTGCACGTCGTCGACGACCTGCCAGTAGCGGCTGGCGTCGGGGTAGACCGGCGTCGACTCGAAGAGCACCGTCGTCGCGCCGTTGCACAGCGGCCCGTAGACGATGTAGCTGTGGCCCGTGACCCAACCGACGTCGGCGGCGCAGAAGTGCACGTCGCCGGGCCGCCAGTCGAACACCAGCTGGTGCGTGTAGCTGGCGTACACGAGGTAGCCACCGGTCGTGTGCAGCTGGCCCTTGGGCTTGCCGGTCGAGCCCGAGGTGTAGAGCACGAACAGCGGGTCCTCGCTGTCCATCCATTCCACCGGGCTGTAGGCGCGCTGCTTCTGCATCTCGTCGGCCATCCAGCGGTCGCGGCCCGCCGTCATCGCGACCTCGGTCGCGGTGCGCTGCGCCACCAGCACGGTGTGCACCGGCAGGTCGGCGATCGCCTCGTCGACCGTCTTCTTCAGCGGGATGGTCTTGCCGCCGCGCAGGCCCTCGTTGGCGGTCAGCACGACGCGGCAGTCGGCGTCGGCGATGCGATCGCGCAGCGAGTCGGCCGAGAAGCCGGCGAACACCACGCTGTGCACGGCGCCGATGCGCGCGCAGGCCAGCATGGCGTAGACGGCCTCGGGCATCATCGGCAGGTAGATGCACACGCGGTCGCCCTTCTTGACGCCGTGGCGGCGCAGCACGTTGGCGAGCCGGCCGACGTGCTCGTGCAGCTGCTTGTAGCTGATGCGCTCGTATTGGCCGGGCTCGTCCTTCGCCCACAGGATCGCCGTCTGGTCCCCGCGCTCGACGAGGTGGCGGTCGACGCAGTTGAAGCTGGCGTTCAGCTTGCCGCCGAGGAACCACGCGATCTCGGCCTTGGCGAAGTCCTGGCTGACGGTGCGCTCGAACTGGTGGAACCACGTGACCCGCTGCGCCTGCCGGCGCCAGAAGCCCGACGGGTCGTGCAGCGCCTCCTGGTAGAGCGCCTCGTACTGCGCGAACGAGGCGACGTGCGCGCGGGCCTGGATGTGGGGCTTGGTCGGGACGAGGGCGTCGGCCATGGCGGGAGCGCGTTGCGGGTTGGTTCGGTCAGAGCGAGCGGACCCAGTGCAGCAGCGTGCGCACGGCGGTGCCGGCAGCACCGCTGCGGTAGTAGTCCTTCGGCAGGCCGCCGTAGGCGGTGCCGGCGATGTCGAGGTGGACCCACGGCGTGTCGCCCGCGAAGAACGACAGGAACGCGCCGCCGGCGATCGAGCCGTTGCCGTGCTGCGGGCCGTTGATGTTGGCGAGGTCGGCGAAGCGGCTCTTCACCTGCTCCTTGTGGCAGTCCCACAGCGGCAGCTGCCACAGCGGCTCGTCGGCGGACTTGCCGGCGGCGACCAGCGCGTCGCACAGGGCCTGGTCGTTGCCCATGATGCCGGCGACCTCGTGGCCGAGCGCCACCACCACCGCGCCGGTGAGCGTCGCGAGGTCGACGATGTGCGTCGGCTGGTGGAACTTGCGCGCGTAGCAGATCGCGTCGGCCAGCACGAGGCGGCCCTCGGCGTCGGTGTTGAGCACTTCGATGGTGTGGCCGTCCATCGCGCGCACGACGTCGCCGGGCTTCTGCGCGTCCGGGCCGACGGCGTTCTCGGTCGCGGCGATCAGGCCGACGACGTGGACCTTCGGCTGGCTGCCGGCGAGGCCACCGTGCTTGAGCGCGTGGAACAGGCCGAGCACGGCGCCAGCGCCGCACATGTCGTAGCGCATCTCGTCCATCTTGCCGGCGGGCTTGATGCTGATGCCGCCGGTGTCGAACGTCAGGCCCTTGCCGACGACGCAGACGCTGCGCTTGGCGCCGGGCGTGCGGTGCTCGAGCACGATGAACTTCGGCGGCTCGGTCGCGCCCTTGGCGACGCCGAGGAAGCTGCCCATGCCGAGCTTCTCGCACTGCGCGCGGTCGAGGACCTTCACCTTGATGCGGCCGCCGGCGAGCTTCTTGGCGGCGTTGGCGAGATCGCTCGGCGTGCAGAGGTTGGCGGCCTTGTTCTCGAGGTCGCGCGCGAACGCCTGCGCCTGGGCGGCGACGGCGCCGAGCTGCAGGCCTTCGCCGAAGGCCTTCTGGTCGCGGGCCGACAGCCCCTCGACCGCGACGCTGCAGGCCGTCGCCTTGTGCGGCTTGTGCGGCTCCTTGCGCGGCGGCTCGTAGCGATACGCGCCGAGCGCGAGGCCTTCGGCGATCGCCATGCCGGCGGCCAGCGCGTCGACGGCGCCGAGGGCAGCCTTCGGCACGACCAGCCCGAAGCCGGCGACGCCGAGGTCGGCGGCGTGCGCCTGCGCGACGGCGGCGACGCGGCGCAGCCGCTCGGTGTCGATCGCCTTGCTCGCGCCGACGCCGACGGTCACGAGGCGCTTCTGCGCCGACTTCGGCGGCTGGTGGAACACCGTGACCGCGCGGAACGACGCCTTGAGATCGCCGGTCGCCTTGGCGGCGGCGAGCGGCGCCTTCAGCGCAGCGCCGGCCTCGGGAGCGACGCCATCGACGACGAGGACGAACACTGCATCACCGCGGCTGGCGGCGGCGATCGGAACGAGTCGGCTCTTCATGCCGTCGTTGTAGCGGCGCTCCCGGCCGCCGGCCACGACGCCGGCGCTACGGCTCGGGCTTCGGCAGGTCGCCGACCCAGCGCACCGCGTCGCCGTCGCGCAGCTGCTCGCGCTTCCAGATCGGCGCCTCGGCCTTGATGCGATCCATCAGCCAGCGGCAGGCGTCGAACGCCGGGCCGCGGTGCGCCGACGCCACCACGACGACGATCGAAGCCTCGCCGACGGGCACGAGCCCGAGCCGGTGCGCGACGCGGACGCGCGTGATCGCAAAGCGCGCGAACGCCGCATCGAACAGCTTCTGCAGCACCTGCTCGGCCATCTCCGGGTAGGCCTCGTAGGCCAGCGACACCACGGCGCTGCCGTCGTTGTGGTCGCGCGTCGTGCCCGCGAACGTCACCACGGCGCCGTCATGGTCGGTGCGGCACTCGGCCTCGAGCGGGCGCGGATCGAGCGGCTCGCGCTGCAGCACGAAGGCCGCGCGCGCATCCGGCGAACCGCCGCTGATCGGCGGAATCAGCGCCGCCTCGTCGCCATCGGCCAACAGGGTCTCGGGACGGGCGTAGGCGCGATTGACGGCGAACGCGACCGGCAGCCGGGCCAGCGCCGGGGCGCGAGCGCACAGCAACTCGCGCAGGCCCGCGACCGTCGTTCCGACCGGGACCTCGAGCGGCAAGACGTCGACGCCAAGGGCTTCCCGCACGCCTGCGAAGCATCGCACGGTCACCCGTATTGGCCGGCTCGGTTCCATTCCTGGCCTATTCTGGGCCTTGGGTGGTCACCGAGGCCACAATCGAGCTAGATTCCCCCGTCGACTCCGTTCCGGTCATCCGAGTCCGTATTCGCACCATCGCCATGCGCATCCTCACGTTCGTCCCGTTCGCAGCGGTCCTGGCCTCCGCGCTGCCCGCCCAGTGGGCGCTGCTGTCGCCGACCAACCCGCCGTCGGCGCGCCGCGCCGGCGCGGCGGCCTTCGACGCGACGCAGAACCGGATGCTCTTCGTCGGCGGCATCCAACCGAGCCCGAGCACGATCCTCGGCCAGACCTGGAGCTGGAACGGCACCTTGTGGACGCAGCTGAGCCCGCTCGGCGGCACGGTCGCGCGCTGGGGCCACGGCATGGTCCGCAACACGCAGAACAACCGGCTGATCGTGTTCGGTGGTCGCTCGCCGACGCTGAGCGCATTCGCCAACGACACGCAGGAGTGGACCGGCACGGCGTGGCAGACGATCCCGACGGCCAACGCGCCGAGCGCGCGCCACCTGTACGGGTTCGCGTTCGACAGCGCGCGCGGTCGCGCCGTGCTGTTCGGCGGCCGCACCAGCACGCAGACGCTCGCCGACACGTGGGAGTACGACGGCGTCAACTGGGCGCAGCGCACGACCCCGACGGCCCCGCCCGCGCGCCAGGAGATGGCGATGGTCTACGACGCCAGCCTCGGCAAGGTCGTGATGTTCGGCGGCTTGGACAGCGCGAGCGCGCCGCTCGGCGACACGTGGGTCTACGACGGCGCCGACTGGGAAGAGATGGCACCGGCGGCCTCGCCGTCGCCGCGCTACCGCATGGCGGCCATCTACGACTCCGTGCGCCAGCGCACCGTCCTGTACGGCGGCTACACCGGCACGACGATCCTGACCGACACGCACGAGTTCGTCGGCGACACGTGGCGGACGGTGACCACCGGCGCGACCGTGCCGGCGGCCTCGACCGAGACCTACCACGGCTACGACCCCCAGCGCCGCAAGTTCGTGCTCTTCGGCGGCTTCGGCGGCACCTTCAGCAGCCAGCTGTGGGAGTTCACCGGCGCCAACACCGGCTACTTCTCGCGGTACGGCATGGGCTGCCCGACCGCGCTCGGCGAACCGAACCTGACCAGCACCGAGCCGCGCATCAACCAGCCGTGGACGGTGATGGTCGACAACGTGCCGTCCGACTGCGAGCTCGTGCTGTTCGCCTTCGGCCTGTCGAACACGACGTGGTCCGCCGGCGCGCTGCCGTTCGACCTGGCGCCGCTCGGCCTCGGCGGCTGCAACCTGCTGACCGCGCCCGATCTCGTCAACGTCCAGGTCGCCGCGGGCGGCATGGCGATGAACACCTTCACCTTCCCGAACAACACCGCGCTGCTGAACCAGCGCCTGTACACGCAAGGCATCCTGTTCGACCTGCTGCCGTCGGGCGACTGGGCGCTGCTGGCGAGCACCAAGGGCGGCCGCGCGCTGCTCGGACAGTGAGCGGACAGTGAGCGGACAGTGAGCGGCCAGTGAGCGGACAGTGAGCGGACGCAGCGTGTGAGCGAACGCCGCGGCGGGACGCCGACGAACGCGGCGACCGCGGCATGGCGGTGGCCGCCGCGGGGCGCGACGGCCGGCTGCGCGCGCTACGCGAGCATCGCGCCGGCTTCGAGCACGTCGCCCTTGCTGCCGAGATAGAGCGGCGTGCGCTCGTGCAGCTTGGTGGGCACGATGTCGAGGATGCGCTGGCGACCGTCGGTCGCCGCGCCACCGGCCTTCTCGCACAAGAACGCCAACGGCGCGTTCTCGTACAGCAGCCGCAGCTTGCCCTCGGGCTTCTTGCTCTCGCCGGGGTACATGTAGACGCCGCCCTTGAGCAGCGTGCGGTGGAAGTCGCCGACCAGCGCGCCGGCGTAGCGCGCTGCGCGCTTGCCGCACTTGGTCTGCTGCGTGCGGAAGGCCCGCACCATCGCCCGCGTCTTCTCGTCCCACTTCGACTCGTTGGCCTCGTTGACCGAGTAGCTGCCCTCGCCTTCCGGGATCTTGATCTCCGGGTGGGTCAGGAAGAACGTGCCGATCGAGCGGTCGAGCGTGAAGCCGTTGACCGGGCCGCCGGCCGAGTACACGAGCATCGTGCACGGGCCGTACAGCACGTAGCCGGCGGCGACGAGGTCGCGGCCCGGCTGCAGGAAGTCGGCGAGCGTCGGCTTGCCCTCGGTCGTCTGCCGGCGGTAGACGCCGAAGATGGTGCCCATCTGGCCGGCGACGTCGACGTTGCCGCTGCCGTCGAGCGGGTCGACCGTGATGATGTACTTGCCGCTCTCGCCGCCCTTCAGGATGTGCACGTCCTCCATCTCCTCGCTGGCGACGCCGCAGACCATCGGGATGTTCTCGAACACCTGCAGCAGCGTGTCGTTGCTGATGACGTCGAGCGCGCGGACGTTCTCGTCCTGCACGTTGGTCGTGCCGGTGTAGCCCAGCTTGCCGACGAAGCCGGCGCGCATGATCTCGCTGGCGAGCATGCGCGCGAGCAGGCTGAAGCGGTTGAGGACGGTCGACAGGCCGCCGCTGGCGGCGGCGCTGGCCTGGTCGCGGAAGAACTGTTCGCTGAGGGTCAGGCGGTTCATCGGCGGGTGCTCCGGGAGTCGCGCATTCTTCCTGCCCGCTGCCAACCTCACAACGGCGGCAGGACCAATCGCGGCGCCGCCGCGCCGACGACCCGGAGTTCGCCGGCCGCGCGCGGCCGATCGGCGAGGCGCAAGACGGCGACCGTCGCGACGCCGGCGGCGAGCAGCGAGCGCTCGGCGCCATCGGCGGTTCGCAGGCGCAGGTCCTCCCCCGCGGCGAGCGGCGCCAGCACGTAGCGGGCGCCGTCCGGGCCAAGGCCGAGATCGCGCGCGACCGTCGGCAGGGCCGGCATCGTTCCCTGCCCACGTCGCCAGTACAGGCGCATGCTGTCGCCGCCGGGCCGGCCGTTGTCGACGTCCGGGTCGTCGAAGCGGGCGAGTTCGACGAGATCGCGCGCGGCGTCGAAGTCCGGCGCGAACCACGGCCCAGAGGCGTGCGGGAGCGATGGATCGCCGGCGAACTGCGCCGGATTGTCGACCACGAAGCGCACGCCCTCGGCATCGAGGAAGGCGCCGAGCGCGCGGCGTCGCAGCGACGCGAAGCTGCGCGCGTCGACGACGCCGTCGAGGTTGACGATGCCGCGGCGCACGCCGCCGGTCGCTGCCGCGAGCACGTCGGCGTGGTAGCTGACGATGCCGCTGTTGAAGCAGCCGACGCGTTCGCCGGCGGGCAGCACGTCGGCGAGGTGGCGGCCGGCCATCGCCATCTCGACCTGTGCGCGCAGGCCTTCGTCGACGAGGCGCGCGCCGTCGGCGGCATTGCCGCCGGCGAACACGACGAGCAGCCAGGGCGCGCGCACGGCGACGCTGGCGACGACGGCGAACCCCGCGACCGCGAGCGGGGCGACGTAGTAACCGCGCGGGTACCAGCGCATGGCCCAGTGCAGGGCCACGATCGCGACCAAGCCGCCGGCCAACCAGACCGCGGCGGGAACGCGCCGACGCGCAGGTCCGGGCCGCGACGCGAAGCACGCCGCGCCGAGCAACGCGACGCCGACGTCGCGCGCACCTGCTGCCCATGCGCCGGCGACGGCGACGAGCGGCGCCCAGCGCGCCGCTCGTGGCACGAACGCGCGCAGCGCGAGCCAGACCGCAAGGCCCCAGCCGACCGTCGACGCCGCTGCGAATGGCGCGCCGAGCAGCAACGGCCGCGTGAACCACCACTGCTGCCGCCAGAAGCCGACGCCGTCGGGATGCGCGAGGTCCCAGTTGGCGTGCCAGAGCCACGCCATCGGCATCGCCGAGTCCTGCAGCCAGGCGCCGCCGATGGCGCGGTTGAGCGCCGCCTGCGCGGCGAACGCGATGAGCGGCGCCAGCAGCGCGCGCGCGCCATCGCGCCAGCGCCGCCAGATCGACAACGCGGCGACGGCGGCGAGCAGGTCGGTGCGCGCCAGCGTGGCGGCGACGGCGACGGCGACGAACACCGGCAGCGGCGAACGGCGCGTCCACCACAGCGCGCAGGCGCACAAGCACGCGAGCGCCGTCTCCTGGCCGTTCTGGCTCTCGCGCAGCAGCAGCGGATGGCCGAGCCAGCTGGCGGCAAGCCCAAAGCCGAGCCACCGCGACCTCGTCGTCACCGCCCAGCCGGCCGCCGTCACCGCGTGCAGCGCGACGCCGAGCCATGGCGCCACCGTCGGCAACGCCGCCGGGCCGACGAACCACGCCACCGGCACTAGCAGCAGCGTCCACAACCACTGCACGCCACTCGTGGCGACGCCATCGCTGACGGTCGGACCGCGACCGGCCGCGACGTTCGCCGCCCAGGCGAACTCGTAGAAGGCGTCGTCGCGCAGCCGATTGGTCAGGTCCGGCGCGTCGGCGAGCGACATCGCGAGGCCGCCGACCAGCGCCACCACGCCGGCGGCGAGGGCGGCGCTGCGGCGGCGGGCAGCGGGCGTCAGGTCGATCCACGGGACGGCGGCCAAGGGCGCGACGATACCGAGTCGGCCCGTGCGATCCGCGCCGGCCCGGCGCCAACGACCGACGCCATGGGGAGTTGGCGGTGCCGAACGCACGCGGGCGGTGGCTTCGGGGCCGGGTCCGGGCGACGGCGTGCGCGCCACCCACCGAGCGATGTCCCGCCGCGGGAAGAATCGGCCTGCGACTTCGTCCCAGCGGTGCATCGGAGCCGGGCTGGATGCCGATGGCTTCCGCCGCGCCTCTGCTCCCGACCGCAAACCGCGTATACCCTTCGCGCCGTGACGCCGACTCCGAACCGCCGACCGACGACCGCCCGCGGGCGAGGGGTCCGCGCGTGACCGCCGCCCGGGTCGGCTTGCTCGCGGTCGCCGCGGTCGCCATCGCTGCCGTGCTGTGGCTGCGGCCAGCCCCCGTCGCAGCGCCCGCCGAACCGTCGCGGAGCGAACCGGCGGCGACCGGCGCAGCCGCAGCCGCGGAGCCGGCAGCAGCCCCGGTGGTGGCCCCGGTGGTGGCCACCAGCGAACTGGCCTTGCCTCCCGAACGGCAGCCGCCGGTGGCGGGCCGCGAACTCGCCGCCGCCGCGGCAGCGCCGCAAGGCCTGCGCGGCCGCGTGGTCGCCA
>JBEITC010000366.1:0-4199 GCA_040375075.1 Planctomycetota bacterium
CCGCGGCGCCCGACGTCGCGCTGCGCTACGTCACCGCCGACGCGCGCACGGCCGGCGGCGAGGGGACGTTCGACCACGTCGGCTGCATCAGCGTGTTCACCGATCCGGAGACGTGGCCGACGCTCAGCGGCGTCAGCTACGGGCGCTTGCCGCCGGTCCAGGTCGACGTCGAGCGCTTCGTCGCCGAGCGCGAAGCGGCGCGCGGGCTGGCGACGGCGCTGTTCGCGCGGCTCGCGCGGCCGGGGCTCGTCACCACGACCGCCGAGGAGGCCGCGTGGTTCCTCGAGCAGGCCGAGCGCGCCGGCGCGACCATCGACGCGAGCGAGGAGATGATCGAGACCGCCGTCGTCGGCGACGCGGTCGGCTTCCTCGCGGCGCGCTGAGCCACCGCGCAGTCGCCTCGATCCAGCCGCTCGGATCGCCGCGGACGGTCGGGCGCGACCATGCCGAGCGCGGCATCGCCGCTCTCGCCATCGCGGCGCGCCGGCTGCGGCGCGCGCAGCGCTCAGGGCGCGATCAGCAGGCCGATCGGATTCGACGTCGTCTGGAACAGCTGCGGGCTGCCGAGCAGCACGCCGGCGAAGTGCGTCTGGCCGAGCGGCAAGGAGACGGCCGGCGGCAGCGTGAACGTCGCCTGGCCGATGCCTTGCGCGTTCAGCACGCCGAGGAAGCTGCCGAACACGGGGCCGTTGAGCCCGTCGAGTCCGAGCGTGGTCAGGCCGTCCGGGTTGAGCGGCAGCGTCACGCCCGGCGCCAGCGGCGCGCCCGGCGCGGTGCCCGAGCCGCCCCAAGCGATCAGGTAGAGCGTCGTCGCCGGATTGGCGCAGGGCGCCACGAGCGTCGGATGCAGCGCGCCGCCCGTCGCGCGCGAGAGCGACGCGCTGTCGGGCGGGTAGACCAGCGGATCGCGGAACTCGAGGCGTGGGCCGCAGGCCGGCGGCTGCGCCAGGAAGACGAAGTTGCGGACGTTGTCGTTCTCGTTGTTCTCGACGACGACGTTGGCGCGGTCGACGACGACGAAGCCGTACGTCACGCCCTGCGCGAGGCTCGCCGGCAGCGACGCGGTGTACGGCACGAACAGCGACTGGCCCGCGGCCACGAGGTTCACCGTCTGCTTGCCGAGGTAGACGCTGGCCTGCGGCGACCACGCCGACGTCGGCGACAGGAAGTACTCGACCTCGAACGGGCCCGCGCTCGCGGGGCCGTCGTTGGCGATGATGGCGTTGATCGCCGCCGTGCCGCCCGCGGTCACGTAGATCGCCGGCGTCGTCACCTGCGGCACGCGCAGCTGCGCGGCGTTGGGATTGGACACCGTCACGTTCCACACGTGCGTCTCGCGCATCACCTGCGACGGGTCGTTGCGCACCAGGGTCGACTGGTCGAGCACGCTGCACTCGACCGTGTGGGCGCCGGTCGCCACCGTCGTGGTGTCCAGCGTCCAGCTCAGCCCGGTCGCGCCCGCGATCGTCACGCCATCGAGCTTCCAGGCAACGAGCGGGCTGTTGCCCGGCGGCACGATGTGCGAGAACGAGAACGCCTGCGTGTTCGGCACCGGGACCACGAGGCTCGTCGCCGCCGGCGACGTGTTGGTGATCGTGTCGACGGCGCCGTTGACGATCTTGACGACGCCCTCCTGGCAGACGCGGCAGAGCGCCTGGCCGAGGCTGCGCATCAGGCAGTTCTGCTTCGGCCGGTAGAGGCCGTAGAGGTAGTACCCCGCGCCCTGGAAGGCGCTGATCGAGTCGGTGCCCCACCAGACCGACCACTTCTGGCCGACGGGGGACGCCGTGATGTTCGCCGCGCCGGGCTCGCCGCCGGTGTAGGTCTGGTTGGGGTAGTCGTACTCGTCGGCGAGGCCGCCGAGGCTGTGGCCGAGTTCGTGGATCTGCACCTCGGACATCGAGCCGCCGGTGTAGCTGACCGCGAACGTCGACGCGCAGCCGCCGTAGCGCGTGTCGTTGACCATCACCAGCACGCGACCTTCGGAGGCCGGCGCCAGCGCGGCGTCGGCGAGCGCCTGCGAGGTGTTCTGGATGTAGAGGCAGCGGTCGGTGCCGCCGTAGTTGTAGGTCGCGTCGTAGACCGTGTTGCGGAACACCGGCGGGTTCTCGTCGGGCCGGTCGGCGCCGCTGTCGACGCTGGCGCGGAACACCGTGTGCACGTTGAAGTACGACGCGAACACGTTGTACGGCGCGCGCTGGAACAGCGCGGTGAGGAACGTGTTGCAGTGCTGGTCGAACAACGCCTGCTGGCCGGCCTGGTACCCGTCGCCCAGGATCACCATGTCGTAGCGCGACGTGGTCGGGCCGTTGTTGATCACCGTGGTGACGACCGGCGCCTGCGCGACGGCGGCGCCGGCGAGCGCGAGCGCGAACGCGGCGCGGATCATCGGCCGCCTCCCGCGAGCGCGCGCACGGTCGCGGCGTCGACGACGCCGAGCACCTGCTGGGCGGCCTCGCCGGCTTCGCCCGGGCGCGTGATCGTGTAGCGCGCGGCGTTGGCGAACGCCGGCACGTTGACCAGCATGCCGATCGCGGCGGTCTTCACCACGCAGCCTTCGACGCGCGTCGGACGGAGCAGCGCGCCCGGTCCGACGTCGAACGGCCGCACGTCGAGCGGCACGTCGGCGAGCGGCGCGCCGTCGCGGTCCTCGACGCGCAGGCGCCACGCCGAGTCGAAGCCCTTCGGCACGCCGGCCCAAGGATCGGCCTTGGCGCTCGCGGCGGTGATCGTCAGCAGGTCGCGATGGCCTTCGACGACGAGCACGTAGTGGCCATCCGGAGCGGCGGGGGCCGCGGCGGCGACCGGCGTCGCGGGCGCGAGCGCGAGCCAGCCGCACGCGATCAGCGTGGCGCCGGCGAGGAGCGGAACGTGGTGCATGGCGGTGGGTGGGGCGAGGGAGGCGCGAGCCGACGAAGGATAGCTGCGATGGAATCCGACGTCGTGCTCCGCCAGCATGGCCCGGATGGACTTTCGCGGCCGTGTCTTCCTCGCTCCGCTGACCAAGGGCGGCAACCTGCCCTTCCGCCGCCTGCTGCTGCAGCACGGATGCGTCGTAACCATGGGCGAGATGGCCTACGGCTACCAGGTCGTGCGGCGCAGCAAGTCGGAGCTGGCCCTGCTGCGCAAGCACCCGGACGAGTCCTGTTTCGGGGCACAGATCGCTGCCTCGAAGCCGGCCGATGCGATCACGGCGGGCCGTGAAGCCGCCGCCCGCGGCGCGTCATGGGTCGACCTCAATTGCGGTTGCCCGATCCACGACGTGGTCAAGCGCGGCATGGGCGCGACGCTGCTGCAGCGGCCGACGCAGCTCGCGAAGCTCGTCGAGGAGATGGTCAAGGCCGTGCCAGTGCCGGTCAGCGTCAAGATCCGGCTCGGCTGGACCGAGAGCGAACAGAACGCCAGCGAGGTCGCGCGCCTCGTGCAGGAAGCGGGCGCGGCGGCGTTGACCGTGCACGGCCGCACGCGCGAGCAGCGGTACTCGCGCGCCGCCGACTGGGACGCGATCGCGCGCATCGCCGCCGAGCGCACGATCCCGGTGATCGGCAACGGCGACCTGCTGACGTGGTACGAGACCAAGGAGCGCTGGGCGACGAGCGGCGTCGCGTCGGTGATGATCGGCCGCGGCGCCCTGATCAAGCCGTGGCTGTTCCGCGAGATCGCCGAGGAGAAGGCGTGGGAGCCGGACGCCAAGGAACGCCTGGGCGTCTACCTCGACCTTGCGCGCAAGATGAAGGAGCACTTCCGCGACGACGAGAAGGGCAAGGAGCGGGCGATGCGCTTCCTGCCGTGGCACTTCGAGTTCTTCTGCCGCTACCGGCCGCTCTCGGCCGAGAAGTTCGTCGCCGCGAGCAAGACGCACCCGCTGATCCAGACGCGCTTCGACGAGCAGGGCGAAGAGCTGTCGGTGCTCGAGCGGCTGCTGCGCGATCCGCGCGAAGAGGTGCACCTGCGGCTGGCCGACCTGCTGTGGTCGGCGAGCGACCTGGACGCGGCGGAAGCGGCGGCGTTGCAGGTGGCGGCGGAGCTGCCGCCGGTGGTGGGGGAGCGCGATGAGACGCCGGTCGCGCACGGGTAGGACGGGGGGTGGGGGTGGTGGGTCTGATGGGTTGATCCCGATCCGATAACACAGAGGAATGGGGAGGTTGGGAGCGGCACAGAGCCGGAAGCAGCAGCAGCAGCAGCAGCAGCAGCAGCAG
>JBEITC010000536.1:0-2541 GCA_040375075.1 Planctomycetota bacterium
AGGCTCTCGGCGTCGGCCCGCGACAGCGCGTCGAGCCGCGCTTCGACGCCGCGGCCGGACGCCGTCTCGACCAGCACGACGCAGAGTCCGAGCGCGCGGCGCAGCAGCGACGACTCGAAGCCGAGGTCCTGGATGCGGTCGAGGGGGATGCGGCGCTCCTGCCGTTCGAGCAGGCCTTCGCGCACGCGCAGTTCGTCGCTGGTCAGCGTGAACTCGAGCGTGACGTAGCGGGCCAGCGCGTAGCCGAGTTGCAGCACGAACGCGACCACGCCGAAGCCGACGAACCACCACGATTGCAGCAGCAGGCCGGCCGCGACCGGAAACGCCGCCTGCCGCAGCGCGTCGAGCAGGCGCAGCAGCAGGATGCCGGGGTGCAGGTGCCCGCGCATCAGCACGGGAGCGGCGTCGGCGGGCGGCGCGGCGGGCGCCAGCGGGGCGTCAGATGCGTCCATCGCCGCGGGCTTGCAGGATGCGGTCGCGCATCGCCTGGGCGACGTCGGCGCGCAGGCCGGGCACGCGGAAGGCCGAGCCTTCGTTGCCGGCGGTGAACACGACCAGCGTCGCGAGGCCGAACAGGCGTTCGAGCGGACCGCGGACGAGGTCGACGTGCTGCATGCGCTTGACCGGGACCGCGCGCTCTTCGACGAACAGGATGCCGTAGCGCAGCAGCAGCAGGTCGCCGAGGTAGGCGTAGCGCCAACGCGCGAACGCCAGCGGCGGCACGACGAAGGTCAGCGCGAGCAGGCCGCCGAGGCCGCCGAGCAGCAGGTGGTCCCACGCCGCCGACCACTTGTCCCAGTGCTCGGCCAGGAACGGCCGCGCGACGAACCACGCCAGCGCGCCCAGCACGGCCGACGTCAGCAGGTCGCCGAGGATCCAGTAGCCGACGACGCGGCGTTCGAGGCGCTCGTTCGCCGTGGCGGCGGGGGCCGATTCCATGCCGTCAGCGTCGCCGCCGGCGGCGGCGGGCGCAACCGCCACGTCGCCGCGGTGGTAGGTGTTCCCACGCTGCGCGCCGTCGGCCGGCGCGGGTACGCTCGCGGCATGCGCCGGTTCGCCCTCGCCCTGTGGTTCGTCGTCGCAGCTGCGGTCGCGCAGGCGCCCCAGACGGCGGCCGCGGTGACGGAGCCCGGGCGCACGCTGCAGCGGCCGCTGGCGATGTGGCTCGGCGGCGCTGGCGGCGAGCCGGTCGAGCGCACGCTGCTGCTCGTGCTCGACGTCGGCAAGGCGCTGGCCGATGCCGGCTTCGCCGATGCGCTCGCGGCCGCGATCGGCGCGAGTGGCAAGGAGCTGGCGAACACCTCGCTCGGCCTCGCCGTGGTCGGCGAGCGCGGCGCGCCCGCGATCGCGCCGAGCCGCGACCACGCCGCCGTCGTCGCCGCGGTGCGGCAGCGACTCGCGCAAGCGACCGACGGCTCGCAGAACCTGTTCGCCAGCCTGCGCGAACACGCCGCGATGCTGGCGCAGGCGGCGGGCGAGCGGCGCCTGCTGCTCGTCTCGCTCGGCAACGGCGACCTGGAGGACCAGGTCGAGAAGACCGCCGACCAGCTCGCGCGCGCGCGCGTCCGCGTCGACGTGCTCACCGTCGAGGCGGCGTTGGCCGACACCTACTGGGCCGAGCGCGAGTTCGAGGCCAAGCAACTCGGCGGCCTGATGGTCGGCGGCGACGCGGCGGTGATCGACGTGCCGTGGGACTTCACGCTGCAGGAGGCTTCGGCCAACGCGATCACGCCGGCGGGCCACGCGACATGGGCGCTCTCGCATCTCGCGACGACGACGCAGGGGCGCGTGTTCCTCTACGCGGGCCCCGCGGGCGGGGCGCACGAGTGCCAACAGTTCGCCGCCTGCCGGTTCTGCTCCGGCGACCACCGGCCGCCCGGCGACAGCTGGAACGCGACGCTCGTCGCGCAGTTCGCGCCGCTCGCGCTCGGCCGCGATCAGGTCGGCCGCGAGCTCGGCGCCGATCCGGCGTTCGCGGCGGTGCTCGAGGCGTGGGATGCAGCGGCGAAGGCGGGGCTCGTCGGCGCTGGCCCAGCGCTCGAAGGGCAGGGCGGGACGGTGCGTCCGGCGCGGCGGCGCGGCGGGCGCGACCTGCGGTTGTTCGGCTCGTATGGCGGCAGCAGCGCCGTGCGCGGCGCCGAGCAGGCGGCGAAGACGGCAGCGCAGCTGCGCGATCGTCTGACGGCGCGGCTCGACGAACTCGGCGAACAGGGCTCGGCCCGCAGCCGCGTCATCGGGCGTTATCTGGCCGTCATGCTGCAGGTCACGCGCGTCAACCTGCTCGCCTACGTCGCATGGAGCGCCGAGATCCCGCTGCGCGCCGCGCAGGACGGCATCGTGCCGCCGGAGCAGCCGCTGGTCGCCGAGCCGCAGCGCGCCGTTGGCGTGGGCTTCTCGCCGATGGGTCTCTGCCACGGCGTGCGCCCTTTCCTCGAATTGGAGCTGCCGGGCGGCGAGCCGCTGCGCGAAGAGCTGCGCCAGCTCGACGCGATGTTCAACGGCTTCCTGCACCGGCATGGGCGCAGCCCCTTCGGCACGGCG
>JBEITC010000521.1:0-2727 GCA_040375075.1 Planctomycetota bacterium
CGAAGTGCTGCCGGCGCGCATGTTCGCCGAGCGACTCGGCGACCTGCTCGCAGGAACGGATCGCGCTACCCGCTAGCCTGCCCGCCATGACGCGCGCGCTTCCCCCGGCCAGCGAACGACTCACCGTGCTCGGCTGGTGGTTCCGCCCCGATGCGCCGAGCGAGCTGCCGATGCCGCAGCGCCTCGCCGGCGCATGGGACGCCGAGGCGCGCGCGGCGACGCTGCGCTACCTGCGCGCGGGCACCGCGCTGATGACGTACCCGGACGCGTCGTTCTGCCGCTTCGACTGCGGCGTCGGCGAACTCGGCCGCGCGGACCTGACCGACGGTCGCTACGTCTGGCCCGACGGCCTCGCACACTACGTCGAGCAGCACGACGTGCAGCTGCCCGAAGACTTCGTCGCGCGCGCGGTCGCCGCCGGCGGCGAGGTCGCGCCGTTCCGCGCGCCGAAGCCGCGCTTTGGCCTCTACGACCCGTCGGCGTGGCTGCAGTGGGGGCGCAGCCGCGGCGCGTGCCTCGCGCTCGACGGCTTCGCCGCGCCCGATGAAGCGATCGCCGAGCGCATCGCCGCCGACCTCGACGACGACGACTACGAGATCATCCTGCTGTGCAACGGCAGCACGCGCGAAGTCGTGCTGCAGCGCGACGACGGCACGCTCGAACTGCGGCACGTGCAGGCCGGCGGCCGGCCGCCGCAGCGCTTCGCCGATTGGCTGGCGTGGCCGGTGGCCGGCGCCGCGGGCGGTGGTGGCGGCGCGAGCGCGCGCCCCGACGGCAAGCCCGCCGCGCGCGGCGGCCTGCCAAAGCCGCCCGATCGCCCGGGTCGCGGCCTGACGATGGCGGAGTTCTTCGCCAAGCGGAAGCCGGCGGATGGTGACGACGGCGGGAGCCGTCCGCGCAGCTGATCGATCGGGTGTCGGCGGCGCGTGCACGTCCGCGCGGCCGTGGGCAGCAAGCCGCGCCCCGCGCCGCGATCTGCCTGGGGAATGCCTCGCGATCCCGGGCGACGCGTCCGGCGTCGCGACCGAGCTTGTCTTCTTGGATGTGGCATCGCCCACGCCGACGCGCGATGCCACTTCGGCCGCGGCATCCACGCCCGAAGGATCCGCCCGCGCAACGGTCCGTGGCCGCCTGCGGTCGCCGCGGCTCGGAGCGATGGCGGCTACCTTGCTTCCGCGCGCACCGCTCCCGTCCGCCGCGCCTCAGCCCTTCGCCAACACCGCCCGCAGCGCGCCGTCCAGCTCGCCGCGCTCGTACACGAACCCCGCCGCCGCGAGCGCCTTCGGCGTGCAGCGCTGGCTGCTCAGCAGCAGCGCCTGCGCCATCTCGCCGAGCAGCAGCCGCAGCGCGAACGCTGGCGCTGGCAACACCGCCGGCCGACGCAGCACGCGGCCGAGTGCGCGGCCGAAGTCGCGGTTGGTGACCGGCGTCGGCGCCGTCGCCAACGCGGGCCCGCGCAGCCGTTCGCAGCCGAGCGCGAACAGGATCGCGCGCACGAGGTCGTGCAGGCTGATCCAACTCATCCACTGCTTGCCGCTGCCGAGCGGACCGCCGAGCCCGAGCCGGAACGGCGGCAGCATGCGCGGCAGCGCGCCGCCTTCGCGCGCGAGCACCACGCCGATGCGCAGCAAGACGACGCGCGCGCCGGCCTGCGTCAGCGGCGCGGTGCCCGCTTCCCACGCGCGCGCGACGTCGGCGAGGAAGCCCTGGCCCGGCGCGCTCGCTTCGTCGAGCGCTGCGTCGCCGCGGTCGCCGTAGACGCCGGTCGCCGACGCCGACACCAGCACCTTCGGCGGCTGCGGCAGGGCGGCGAGCGTGCGGCACAGCTTCTCGGTCGCTGGCCCGCGGCTGTCGGCGATCGCCGCCTTGCGCGCCTTGGTCCAGCGGCCGCCGGCCACGTTCTCGCCGGCGAGGTGCACCACGGCGTCGACCACGCCGAGCGCCTGCGCGTCGATCGCGCCCGTCGCCGGATCCCACGCGGCCGTGCCGGGTTCGCCGCGAGCGCTGCGCACGAGCCGCACGACGTCCCAGCCGGCCGCAGCTGCGGCGCGGCAAAGCGCCTTGCCGACGAGTCCAGTCGAGCCGGTGACGGCGAGGCGGGGGCGGCGGGTCATGTGGTGGGCGTTCGGGGCGCGCCGGAGCGCGGATGCGATGGGCGTCCGCGCCGCGCACTCGGGCGCAGGCGGTGATTCGCACCTTGGCCGCGCGCTGCCAACGGCGGGTAGCGGTAGAAGCATTCCTGCCAGGGGGCAGCGTGTCGCCGGCCGCGGCAGAAATCTCGATGTGGAAAGCATCGACGCCGGGTACCAGGAACGAACGCAACGCTACCTCGCGCATGCTCGCGCACCGTCCCATCGACCCCATGACCAAGCCATTGACCGCGATCGACCCGTTCGCTGCCCGGCCCGCGCGCCGTGGCGCCATCGCCTCCCTCCTCGCCGCGGCGGCCTTCGCCGCCTGCGCGGCGTCACCGCAGGCCGATGAGCCGATGACCGGCGGCTGCCCGATCACCGGCATCGGCCAGAAGCCGGCGGCCTCGGCGCGCCACACCGCCGCGGGCGCCATGGACAACGGCTATTGGTGGCCGGAGCAGCTCAACCTGCAGATCCTGCACCAGAACACGCCTGCGGCGAACCCGATGGGCAAGGACTTCCGCTACGCCGACGCCTTCGCGAAGCTCGACCTCGCGGCGCTGAAGAAGGACCTCGCCGCCACGCTGACGACGTC